>JADZFP010000063.1 GCA_020849825.1 Saprospiraceae bacterium | reverse complement strand
GCCCTGCCGGGATCAATGTCCCGTTGTAATCGAAGGATTCGCCCGGACAGGCTTGTGCATTCACCGTTCCGATGGAAGTCGGCAATGTGCCTACGGTAACAGTGACAATGGAATCGCAACCGAGGTAATTGGTGAGGGTAAATTGCTGGCTTTGCCCTGCCGGGATCAATGTCCCGTTGTAATCGAAGGATTCGCCCGGACAGGCTTGTGCATTCACCGATCCGGTGGAGGTCGGCAATATGCCAACGGTAACAGTGACAATCGAGTCGCAGCCGAGGTAATTGGTCAGCGTGACCTGCTGGCTTTGCCCCGCCGGGATCAATGTCCCGTTGTAATCGAAGGATTCACCCGGACAGGCTTGTGCATTCACCGTGCCGGTGGAACTGGTCAGAACAGCCACATTGACCGTAACGGTCGAATCGCAGCCTGCGGCGCTGAGGAACTGGAAGGACTGACTGGAGCCGGCAGGGATGGCGGTGCTGTTGTACGTCACCGATTCGCCGGCACAGGCGCCGAGTTGAAGGGTGTCGAATATTGCCGTGACGCAGAACTGGCTGATCAGCAAATCGGTATTTGTTTCGACGTCGCAACCCGACAAAGGCGCGTTTTGCTGGCCGATCACAATTTGCCAGCCGGGCGGCAGCAAGGCCGTATCCAGCGCCACGTCGTAGTTGGCCGCATCGACGCCGGCAAAGACGAAATTGCCGCCGCTGTTCGACTGTGTATTGCCGACGGTAGCGCCGTTTTGCCACAGGTTGACGGCGATGCCCGAGACCAGGGTGTCGGCCGCATCGACGATTCCGTTGCTGTTGGCGTCGGCCCAGACCTGCCCGAGAATATCACCGAAGCCGTCGTACAAATCGAGCACCAGATCGCCGCTTTGAGCAGTACAGCCGTATAAATCAGTGAGTTGCGCCCAATAGGTGCCGCTTTGTGTGGCGACAAAATCGGGGCTTGTTGCGCCGGGTATGGGCGCGCCGTTGAAGTACCATTGCCAGCCGACAACATCCGTAAGCGGGGGCAGACAGAGGGTGTCGGGGTTGCAGCGCGTATGGCAGCCGCTGGGGATCGCCTCTTCGGGCGGGCCGGGCAGCACCTGGATAGGACTGCTTTGTCCGATACACCCGAATTCATTGACCACCTGTACAAAATAGGAACCGCCTTCCTCAACAACGAGGTTGGGTCCGGTGGCGCCGGTATTCCAGCTGATCTGCCAGTTGGGTGGTTGCGGACCATTGTAGGTCAATGTCGTGGCGCCTGCGCAAAAGCCGTTGGCAGACACAAAAAAGCCGCTGGGCACAGGATGAATATCGACCACAAAAGACTGTGCAACAGCAGTACAGCCCGTGGTCACGTCGGTAACGGTCAGGGTGAAAATATGCGTGCCTTCGCTGAGCAGGTTGTTTCGGATTTCGGAAAAGATGTTTTGAACTGTCGTTTCTCCGTTCGACCAGGTATAAGTCAGGTTGCCCGCGCCAAAAGCCTGCAGCGTGACGTCCTCTCCTGCACAAGCGCCCAAAGACGGATAGGACACGCCGATAACTTGCCCATAGTCGTTGGTCAACAATGCTTTAATGATCGCGTCGGGGCCCGGCGTTTCTTCCACAACGACAACCGGCGGTGCATACGTGCATCCGTTTGCATCGGTGAGGGTGACGGAGTAGGCCCCTTCCTGGAAGACCATCAGGGTCGCGGCGGTCGTGCTGTCGGACCACAAATAACTCACGGCGCCCGGCGGTGCGGTCAGCGTAGTGGAGCCGCCCTCGCAGAACGGCGCCGGTACGGCAGGTGTGATCGTTCCGCTCAGCCCGTTGGCGGAAATGTTAATAGGCAAGCTGAATACCGTGGTGCAACCGTAGGTATTGGTGGCAGTGACAGATACGGTGTAAAGCCCCGGCGCAGCGTAATCGTGAAATACGGTGCTTCCGCCGGCCGTATTGGCCAGGCCGCTGCCAGGGTCGCCAAAATTCCAGGAGACGTCGGTCACACCGGCGCCCAGAGTGGCCGTAAATTCGGAGGCATTGCCGGAACAGGCTGCCGCGGGTTGTGCAAAACTTACACTGGGCCCCGATTCGATCAACAATTGTTCTGTTTCCGACGAGGTACATCCGCTGAGCGCCGTGACGGTCAGGGTTACGTCGTAGCTCCCGCCGCTGGCAAATACGTGGCTGGCATTCCGGATCGTTGAACTGTTGTTGGCGCCGCTGCCGGGGTCGCCGAAGTTCCACTGCCAGGCGGTGATGTTGCTACCGGGTAAAAAGGTACTCACGTCCTGGAAAGTCGTGGCCTGACCGGGGCATTCGGGGAAAGGTTCAAATTCGGCGACCGCCTCGACGTCCATCGAGTCGACAAGCCGGCAAAGGCCTCCGCTGGTTTGCGCTGCAATCAGGACAACCACGTATTCGCCTGCATTGGGGAAAACAAAAGAGGTATTGTCGCCCGAAGCGGTGCCAAAAATCGAAGCGCCCGATTGCCCGAACGTCCACTGCGCCGAGCCGGAAAGGTAGCCGCTGCCACCGGCGGCCAACAGGAAAGAGTCGCAGGCCGGAGTCGGCGATACCGTCAGTGTGATGGCGCCGGGCGGACAGGGCGGGAAGCCCCCACCCGGCAAACCGCCGCCGCCACCGCCGCCGCCGCAGTCGACAACGATGGAAATAGGTCCGGCGCTGGCCGAACAGCCGAACTGGTTGGTCGCCGTGGCGGTATAAACGCCGTATTGGTTGGTCGTATAACTGCTGGCATTTACGCCCAAAGGTGTACCGTTCAGGAACCACTCATAGTCGTAGTCGCCGTCGGCCGTGGTCAGCGCCTGCATGGTAACGAAGACGGAGTTGTTGCAAAATGCCGTCGGGTCGTTGGTACTGATGGTAAAATTCGGGGCGGGCGCCGTGGCAATGTTGAAGTTGCCGCTGCCGGTACACCCGTTGGCATCGCTCACTTCGACGGCGTAATTACCGGGGCCGAGGGTAATCGTCGGGTCGGAGCCCAGTACGCTGCCGCCGGCATTTTGCCAGGTGTAGGAGGTGTAGGAATCGACTGTTTGGATCACTGCCGTGGCGCCGGCACACAGGTTGGCCGGAGCCGTTACTTGCGGCGCCGGCGGCGCGTTTACTGTTACGCCAAAAAGCGCTGTTTGGTTGCAAACTGCAATGCTGATGCTGTGTACGCCGGCGCTTTGCCAGAAAATTTCCACGCTCGCCGTGCCTTGCCCGGAGGCAATCGTGCCGGCGCCTGCGGGCGAGATTTGCCATTGATAATCGGCATTGTCAAGCTCTGGAAGGCTGTAAGTAGCGGTTGTATTGAGGCAAACGCTGGTCAGACCGCCGACACTGACCCCGCCCACGGCTGCCACATCCAACCGAACGGTATCGGAAGTACAGCCCAGCCCGTCGGTCGAAACCTGCTGGGCGCTGAGCCAGTATGGACCGGTGTTGTTCCATATCAGACTGAGATTTTCACCGTTGGCGGTAGTGGGCGCGCCGGGGCCGTTTTGAATCGTCCATAAAACGTTTGACAAAGGCGATATACCCGTAGCGGTATAAGTCACGGGATTTCCGGGGCAAATAAGTGTGGGGCCGTCGATCCCCGTGAGCGCTACCGGGGCTGCCGGCACGTTGATGACCCATTCGTTGCGGTCGGTACAACTCTGGTTTGGGCTGGTCGGCTCCGCGATCAGGCGGTAACGGCCGGGGCCGTTGTTGAAGATCACATTGGCGGTTGCGGTATTATTACCCGTCCAGACGATACTGCCGTCGGGCGCTTCCAGGGTCCAGTTGCAATTGAGGTTTTGGGTGGGGGAAACGAGTTTGGCGGTGAATGTGCCGCTGGCGCCTTCACAACGTTCGACGGGGCCAGTGATAATAAAGGGCGAAAGTACCCGCACCGGGATAGAATCTTGCCCGCCGCAGCCCAGGTAACAGTTGTCGTACGCGACGGAGACCCAGTGGACAAAATTCGGATTGGGGAAATTTTGCCATTGCACCGTGATCTTGTTGGTGCCGTGGCCGCTGGTAATTACGCCGCCGGTGGGCAGCGACCACACGAAATTGGTGCCGCCATACGGCTCGATGTAATAAACGCTCTGATCGCCGGGGCATACTTGTTCCGGCCCGACGATCTCGGCGTTGTCGTCGAGTACCGGAATGCGGGTCGTCGAAGGGAATGGGCAGGTAAACCCTGCGCAGGCGGGTGTAAACAGCGAAACCGAGCCATTGGGGCCATTGTTCCACTGCACGGTGATACTGTTGTCGGTCGGGCTGCCGCCACCGAGCACCGTGCCGTTGGACGAGACCGACCAGTTGTAGTCCGGGCAGCTGGCCGAGGTCGTATAGGTGGCAGTTTCGCCGGCGCAGATGGTGCCGGTGCAATCCAGCATGGGCGCGTCGGCGTCGAGCACTTCGATGGTTTGAAAGGTGGTATCGGAACAAAGGCAAGCCGTACGGGCGATCAGCATGACTTCGTAAAGCCCGGGGTTGAGGTAGGTATGTTCGGTTTCCACGGCGGCAGAGGGTTGGCTGCCGTCGCCGAAATACCATTCAAAAGCGTCGGCATTGGCGCTTTGGTTGTCAAAATAGACGGTTTGCCCCTTACAAACCTGTACCGGAGCGGGCGGGGAGGCTGGAGCGGGATCGGTTGCGAAAGCAGCCTGCGGTTCTTCCACGATCGTGACGCAGGTGTAGCCCTCCGTTGTGCAATAGCTGGAGGTGCTGCCCGGATCGGCTTTTACAGAAATGGAGCCTGTGCCGGGGCCGCCCCAATTGACCGTCACGGAAAGCCCGGACGGTTGATTGACGGTATAACTATCCGCCCCGGTGACAGTCCACTGCACGCCTTGTTGGCCGGAAAGCAATGGATTGATGGAATAGGTGACAGTGGAATAAGGGCAAACTTTTTGGCAAACGACGTTGTCCGGGTTCGAGGGTCCGCTGCTGCTGTCCTGGCTGCACACGGCGCCGTTGTCGGACGTGATGGCCAGCGGGATGGTTGGCAGAACGGTGATGTTAATGGTATCGGTCAGGGCTTGCTGGCCGTTGGGCGAGGTAGCGGAGACAAACAAAGTGCCGCTGGTAAACGGGGGGAAGCAAATGAAAATACTGGTGCCAGTGCCCAAGCTTACGCCATTGTTGTTGAACCATACGATATTGCTGCTCAATGGCGGGTTGCCGCCCGGACTGGTGAAAGTAGCCGTGTATTGGGCGCATGAGCCATAACAAACGACGGATGGTCCGGTAATTACGACCTGGGCGGTCGCCTGGGCGGTGAGCAGGGAGGGCAATAAAAAGCACATTGCCCAGAAGGCGTTGAACAATCGGTTTGGCATGACTTGGTGTTGCTTTTAGTTCATGGATGAGCTGGATTGAAAAACGCCATGAAGATACGCAAGTCCGCCGCTGTGCTGCCGCCTGTATGCTGGAAAGTCAGTTTGTAAAAGGGAAAAGGCTCAGTTGAGTTTGAAAGGAGCCGCCATCCGGAATTCCGGAATATTTACCTCGAAAAAAGAACTGTCTTCGAGTTTGCTCATCAGATAGGTTCCCGACATACGACCGATTTCGGTCTCCAGATGGCAGAAAGACGTGTATTCATGCCCTTCTCCGGGCGCCAGTACAGGTTGTTGGCCGATGACGCCCTCGCCCTCCACTTCACGCATGATGCCATCGGCCGAGGTAATGACCCAATGGCGGCGGAGCAATTGTACGGTATAGGGGCTGCCGTTGATGATCACGATGTGATAGCCAAATATAAACTTGCCTTCCCGCGGATTGGAGTGAGCAGGAAGGTATTGTGTTTCAACGCTTACAGTAATCCCGTTGGTGGTGGATGTTTCCATGCAGCAAATAGTTTGAACGCGGCAGCTATCAGACCTAAAACAAAATCCAAGGGCAAATTTGTTTAAAAAAAGACGACAATCAAAAGCCCTTGTCCGGTGACGAAAAAAAATAAAAAGCCGAATCGGTCTTTTCCGACTCGGCTGCTACGAAATTACTAAACACGGGTATCAATATCTTCATGACGCAAAGTCTTGCGTCTAAGTTGGTTACAAAGACTTTAAAAATGCCAAAACGGCATCTTGCGTCGTTTCTTCGGGGCTAAATGAAATCGTGGCGTTGTTGCCGATTTCAGTTTCCTTGCTTCCCAGCCAATAACGGTTTCCTGCTTTTGAAACCGTCACCACCTGAACCAGGTAACCTATGGGCGCATCGGGCAAACAGAAAGCCTCCTGATTTACATCGTACGCCATGGCATGCACGGTTCTGCGTCCTTTAAACACGGCAAACACCTGGGTGTTCTCGATATCGTAAGCAATAGGAAGGGAAACACAGAATGCCGTGCTTTGTTCGTCGATTCCCTTGCCGCAGTTGACCCAGCCCAGGTTTTGAACGATCAGTTCGTACCCTACTTTCTGGCCTTGGGGCGTAGGCCAACCCGCCCAGTACACTTCCTGTCCGCTGTCGGTCCACCCGGCAAAGCTTTGGTCGGGGTTGAACACAGCGTTGTAAACTTTCATGTCGGGCTGTAAGGCATCCTGGGCCGTCGTAATCTGGATTTTCAGGGTTCTGTCGGCTGCAAGTTCGAGGGGCTGACCGCTGCAAAATGCTCGTACCCGCACGATTCCGCCGCTTTCCAGCAAGGTTTGGCTGGTTGTGGCAGTGCTCAGTTTTCGGCCCAAAATATCACCGGGACGGAAAGCTTCCGTGACTTCGATCTGGATGGCGCCGCAATTGCTCAACGCAACGGGCGCTCCGTCGCCTGCCCTGACGAACAGTTGGTCGACGTCGGTCAGGTGAACACGGATTCCGTTGGGCGTGCTCAGCACGGAGTCGGTTGCCAGTCCAGCCGGAAAATTAAATACCGTCACCGACGAGGCGTCGGGCAGTTGGCCGAGCAACAGATCGATGTCCGCGATGGAACTGCCGTAGGGGCGGAATGTCTCCACATCTTTCCGGCAGCCCCACACGCTGATCAGGGTGCTTAGTAATGCGTAAAATACAAGGCGTCGCATGGTCAATTCTGGTTCAGATAGGTAAATATTCAGGTGACTTATTTGCGGACAAGATTCGCGGTAACGGGTGTATCGCTGCCTGTACGCGAGAAAAAATTAAGGTTAAGTTTGTCAAAAAGGGGTCAATCCAGGATTTTGGTTACCCCAAACCGGACGCCGCCAATCCCGTAACGTTGTTCTACGGGGTGACTGGCCTGGTTGACGGGTTTCAGGATGTGGCGGTAGTATGGCTCTGCAAATACCCGCAAGGTGGGGCGCAAATGGTAAAAAAACTGGGCGCTGCCGGTGGCGCTCAGCCCTACTCTCGTACGGAACACATCGAGGCTTTCGTCGGCGGGGGTAAACGACGCCGGAATGTCGGCGCCGGGGGCCATGATCTTGCCTTGTTTCCAAAACAACACATTGACCGACACGCCCGCATTGAGCGCAACGCCGCCGTTGCCTTGCCGCCATTCCACACCGGCCACCAGAGGGATGTCGAGCAGGCCGAAACGGTTGAACGTCTTCACGTAGCTTTCACCAAAATCGACATCCAGGGTATCGGCGATCGTGACCGGCTGACCGTTGACGATCTCGGTGCGGTATTCTACCAAATAGCGGATATCGTCGGGGTTCACGTATTCAAACACTTCGGTAAACTGGTCGTAATGCAATCCGCTGCGCACCAAAAAGTTTTTGTTGAACAGCCAGGAAGCGCGTATGCCCGCATTGTACGCCCAGTCGCGGCGCTCCGTATCGAACCGCCGGTTGAGGTACGGCTGGTTGTCGGCATCGGCGCGCAGGGTTTTTCGGGCCAGCGACGGTCCGGCGTAGGCGTCGATCATCCAGACGTTGGGTTTCTTTTCAAAATCATAACAATTGCGCCGCGCGCGCCGCTTTTTGGAGGGCGGCGGCGGCGCAATGGCGGGCAGTGAATATTGCTCCGACAAAGCTGCCGGACTGAAAGGCAGCCGGGCCAATGGCGGGGCGGTCGCGACGGGCGGAGTAGATTCTTCGGCGCCGTCCGAGACAGGAACGGCCGGGGTAGCAGTTGCTGGCACGGCCGCGGGCAACAGCGGCGCCACTGCCGGAGGAATCGGCTGCGTTGTCGCAGCGCGGGAATACGCGGTCGATTTGGCTGGACGAGCCAGACCGGATGATTGACTGGCCGCCGCGGCTTCATCCCGATCAGGGGCGGCGGCATGGGAGGGGTTTTCAGTCGCTTGATTTTCTGCTGTTGCCCAGGGCATGCTTGCAGCGGGTCGCAGGACCGGCGTTTGGAATTCGGTCGGCTGCCCCGTTTGCGCCAGGGGCGCTTCCGGGCCCTGGGGAATCAGCGACCAGTACAAAACAGCAGCACCCAACAGTACGGATGCCCCCGTCAGCCAAAAGAACAAAATACGCCGCCGGCGCCGGCGCAGTTCGCGCTCGACGTTGGGCCACACAAAAGCCGGAGGGGCCACCTCGGCATTGTGCAGGCGCTCCCGAAGGAGCCGGTCAATATCTGATTGTTGCATTTTTTTAAAAAAGGTTGATAAGGTTGATGAGGTTGATAAGGTGTATGAGTTTTTTGAAGATAACATTTACTCAGGCTGAGAGTATCAACTCCCCTTTTTATAAACCCTTATAAACCTTATCAACCCATATCAACCTTCATCTCAATTGTATCTTTTCCAGTTGCTCCACCAGCCAGCGGCGCGCTTTGGTTAGTTGGGAGCGGGAGGTGCTTTCCTGGATGTTGAGCATTTCGGCGGCTTCTGCGTGTGAAAAGCCCTCGATGGCCACCAGGTTGAACACCACGCGATACCCGTCGGGGAGCCGGGCGATCAGGCGCAGCAGTTCGGCCTCGGAAAGGCTCGACAGTGCGTCCGGCTCGACCGGATGTTCCGGCAGGCGCTCGTACCCGGAAGATTCATGATCGAAGCGCTGGCGCTGGTAGGTGCGCAAAGCCGTATTGACCATGATGCGCCGTATCCAGCCCTCGAAAGATCCCTGAAACTGGAACTGCCCCAGTTTGGTAAAGACCTTGACGAAACCCTCCTGCAAAATGTCTGCCGCATCCGATGGCGAGCGCGCATAACGCAGGCACACGGCGTACATCTTGCCGGCGAATTGCTCGTACAACTGTCGCTGACACTGCGCCGACCCGCGCAGACAACCTTGGATGAGTTCTGTTTCGGTCAAAACGGATTAGGGATCGATAATTATCCAATGGGCTGGCTTCGCGGGGAATCCCCGAAGGTACGCGCTTTGCCAGATGCCATGAAAATCTATTTTGCTGCCTGAAAAAGAAAACTTTTTGGGGCGGTTATCATTAAATGTCGGCTGGCTACCACCGCCATTTTTTTAACCTTTGGGAAAAAATCACTACTGATTATGCGCCTGTTCACCGTTTTTCTCGCCTTTTCTTTTGCTTTATTCATCGTTACGTCGTGTGATAAAGAGCGCCCGACCCAGCTTTGTGTCGAGAACCGGACTTCGGCCAGTTTTGTTCGTTCGGGTTCCTTTTTCTCCCTCGGTTCGCCCGGTGTTGCCAATCAGGAACAAAACCGCATGACTAATCTTGCTATCGGCGCCGATGGTTGCATCAATATCGATGCCGGGAGCGGAGAACAGCCCTGGCATGCATTGCTTGTTTTGGAAAACCAGCAACTCGGACGATGGGAAGGAACCGTTAATATAACTGAAAACACGACAAACCATCTGACAATCAGTGATGTAGACAAGGCATACGACTTCCGGGACACGCTGGTCGGCGAATATGATTTTGGTTGTAATAAAATCGTAATGGTTGGCAACGATACCGTAAGTTGGGACTCTGTCCGGGTAGCCGGGACCATCAATCTGGATCCGGCCAGTTTTTTGTCCGTTTGGGTCAATGCCTCCCCCTATTTCAGCGGCGTCTTTACTGTTTTCAATGATATAAACGAGTTCTCCAACATTCAGGGAATGGGCTATTACCTTCCGGTTGCTCAGGAATTCGTGTGGTACACATTAAGCTATCAGAACGACTCCACCATCTGGAACTATTGCCGCGGACTTCCGCGTTGACAGCTTGTCAAACGCGGGTTGAGTCGACGCCCAACCACCAAAAACCCAACAAGGCGAGCGGCACGGCTACCAGTCCGTTCAAACTCCCGTGCAAAGCCCGCATCCAGTCGAGCGACAAGGCCCACTCCGGCCACAGTACCCTGAGCCCGTAGCCTAGCGCCAACACCATACTCGCGGCCAATACTAAACCTGCCGCTACCAGCCATCCGTTGCGCCGTCGGGCGCCGGTCACCGTCCAGATCAATCCACCCGACAATGCCGACAAAGCCATCCAGGCCGCGGCAAAAGTTTCTGTAAATGGCCCCCATTGCAACTGGGTAGCGGTAATCCCTATCGCCGTGACCGGCACGCCCAGCACAACCGCCCAGGCGGTCAGGCGCGACCAGCGGCCGGGGAAAACCCGCGTGTTGAGCGCAATCAAAACCGTAAATGCCAGTCCGGCAAAATGAAAATGCAGGGCCGTCAGCCGGATGAGGTCGGCGCCGAAGCCAAAAATGCTCAAACCGGCGCGTTCGGCAAACGCTGAAATACCACCCACGGCCAAAAACAGCAGCCCGGCTCCCAGGGCGGTATGGCCCGCTTCGAGGCGGTTTTGCCACAAAAACCGAAGTCCGATACCGGCTACCCCAACGCAGATCGCCATCCAGGGCAGTGTCAGCAGGGAAGCCTCCCAGCCAACCGGCCAGGCGAGGGCCAGCGTGGCGAGCAGGCCCGCGGGCAGCAGCCCCGGCCACAAAGGCCGAAATGCGGGGCGAAGACCCGGATAGTGCCGGGCGGCCAGCAGCAACACCGCCGGCGTAACCGCCAGAAAAGCGGCAGCCAGCGGCAAATTGCCATAATCGTGCCCCATCACGCTGCCCGGCCAGAGCAACACGAAGGACAAAATCGTCAGCAACAAGCGGAAAATCCAGCCGTCGGGGGTGAAAAACGGTTCGGCAGGCCGGCCCAGGGGGCGCCCAACAAAAGCCCGCACTGCTGCCGCCGAATCCTGCCGGAATTTCTCCTGTAAAAGCCGCACTACCGGGTATCCCAGGCGGGCCAGCAGGGCGCGCGGCCGCGAAAAAGCCCGCAATTCGTACCAAACCGTGCCGTCGGGCGATTGGGTAACCAGAAAAATCTCTTCCCCGCGTTCGATGTGAGCAGGCAGGGTGCCGTAAGCAAAACCAAAGCGGTCGGGCTCGTCGATCACGTACACGATCCGGCAGGAGTTGTGCCACCACAAACCAAACATGCGGAACAACATAGCAATCGTATCGCCTTCTCCGATCGGGGCGGCAGCGGGCAAAATGCGCGTCCAGGAAGCCGGAAAATGTACCCACGAACGAAGGGCCAGTTTGGCCCGCTCGAAATCGGCGTCGCCCCGGCCTACCGCCACACGCTGTGCATCGTGGTCGAAACCGGGTACCCGGATGGCGGCGTCGCGGGTATGACCGACGGCCGTATAAGTGAACGGGCGTACTTTTTCTTTTGTCAAAAAATCCTGCAAAGCAGCCGCGCCGGGGAGGAAAAACGAGATTTTCATGTCAGTTTTTTTAAAAAAACAACACGCCTCCTAATATGTTTCAAAAATTTCTGAAAATTCTGATATTCACCAATTCACCAATTCACCAATTCACCAATTCACCAATTCACCAATTCACCAATTCACCAATTCACCAATTCACCAATTCACCAATTCACCAATTCACCAATTCAAAACGCCAGCACGAACCGCGTGCCTGTCCCCACGGTTGAGCTCACCCGCACGTCGCCGCCATGCAGTTGCATGATTTGTCGGGAAATGCTGAGTCCCACGCCCGTACCGGTTGCTTTGGTGGTAAAGAAGGGGATAAAAATCTCGTCGAGCAGCTCGGGGGCGATACCGGGTCCGTTGTCTTCCACTTCGATAAAAGCTCTGCCCTTGTCGTCGGCGCCGGCGCGCAGGGTGATGCGTTTGTCGGTTTGTTCGCTTTGCTGGAAGGCCTCACGGGCGTTTTTGACCAGGTTGAGCAGCACCATTTCGATCTGGCCGGCATCGGCCTGGATGACCAGTTCCTCCGGCGCCACGAATGCTTCGAGGTGTATACTGGCATCTGTGCGTTGGTTGGCGTTCGACAGTTGCACGACATGATCGAGCAATCGGCGGGCGGCGATTGGTTCGGGTTTGGGTTCGGGAATCGCGGAAAAACTGCGGTAAGCTTGCACAAAATCCATCAGGGCGCGGCTGCGGGAGCCCACTACGTCCAGGGCTTCGGCCAGGTCGGCGAGATCGCTTCGGGAGGGCACGGCCGCCTGTTCGTCGTGCGGCAAAATATCCTGCATGGTTTCCACCAGCGACACAATGGGCGTCACGGAGTTCATGATTTCGTGGCGCAGCACCCGGGTGAGGTCGCGCCAGGCGTCGAGTTCCTTGCGCTGTAGTTCTGGGTGGATATTTTGCAGGGTAAGCAGCCGTACCGCCCTGCCTTGCAGGTTGAGCGCCACGCCCTGCACGGCCAATTGGCGGCCGGGTTCGGGTTGGTAAAGTATTTTTCCTTTGGACGTGAGGTTTTGGGCAAACTCCTGCAAAGCGGAATGCCGGGGCGGCAGTTCGTGCAAATGATGCAGGCGGTATACCCCAAGCGTCTGAAAGGCCGTGTTGTTCGACAGCAGGATGTTGTTCTGCCGGTCGAACGCCAGCACCCCGGTGCCCAGGTGTTGCACGATAGTATTTAAAAAAAGCAGGTTGGCCTCTTTCTCGGCCCGCGTCTGGCGAAAAGCCTCCAGGACCTCGTTGAACTGCCGGTTGACGGCTTCAAATGAATCGCCTTTTTCCTTGCCCGAAGCAAAACGGATGGCAAAATCGGAATAACGCACACTTTCGAAAAAACGCGCCAGCCGCCGGTTGGTATCATTGACATACCGTATCAATCCAAACGTCATCACAACCGCTCCCAGCAGCGGAAATACAGCCAGCCAGCGCTGTTCAAGTCCGACCCATGCCACCGCCGCCAAAGCGATCAGCAAGGCCAGCGAAACGACGCGGAGGGTGAGGGCGCTGGAGAAAGACATGGCGATTGATTCGATTGTTACGATTGGTTCGATTGATTCGATTGGCCTCCCCCAACCCCTCCGCAGGAGGGGAGTGGATCGGAAGGTGTTTTTGATTGGTTTTCAGTGTGTTGGAATCGGTTCGTGTGGTTTGGTTTTACCTTATAATTTTGATCACTTTAATCGGCGTTTCTCTTCGTAAACTACCCGCAAATCATTGAAATTCAACCAGTAAAAACTTCCGATCCGCTCCCCTCCTGTGGAGGGGCCGGGGGAGGCCAATCGAATCAATCGAACCAATCGAATCAATCGAATCAATCCCCTCACAGTTTATACTTCTCCAGCCGCCGGTACAGCGAAGCCCTGGTGAGGCCGAGTTCCTGGGCGGCTTCGGTGATGTTGCCGTAGTGTTTTTCGAGGGCTTTGGTAATCAGGAGTTTTTCCATGTCGTCGAGGTTCATGGTGTTGATATCGGTGGCGCCGCCGGTGTTTTTTTGCAGGAAAAAATCTTCGGGCTGCAAGGTGTCGCTTTTCGACATGATGACGGCGCGTTCCACGGCGTGCTGGAGTTCGCGTACGTTGCCGGGCCAGGCGTAGCGCATGAGTTCGCGGAGCAGCGCGGCGCTGAGCTGGCGCACCGGGCGGTTGTAGCGTTGGGCGAACTGGAGCATGAAGTGCCGGCTGAGCAGTTCGATGTCTTCGGGGCGTTCGCGAAGCGGCGGCAGTGTGATTTCGATGGTATTGATGCGGTAGAGCAGGTCCTGCCGGAAGCTCCGCTGGCGCACCATGTCGTCGAGGTTCTGGTTGGTGGCGGCGATGACGCGCACGTCGACGGGGCGCGGCCGGTTGGCGCCCACCCGAGTGACGACGCGGTTTTGCAACACGGAAAGCAGTTTGGATTGCAGGTTGAGCGGCAGGTTGCCGATCTCGTCGAGGAAAATCGTGCCGCCGTCGGCTGCTTCGAAGCGACCGGGGCGGTCGTCGCGGGCATCGGTAAAAGCGCCTTTGACGTGGCCGAAGAGCTCGCTTTCGAAGAGGGATTCGGTCAGTGCGCCCAGATCGACCTTGACGAAGTTCTCCGCTGCCCGAGCCGATTGGGCGTGGATAATCTGGGCGATCAGGTCTTTACCTGTGCCGTTTTCGCCCAGCAGGAGGATATTGGCATCGGTTTCGGCCACGCGGCCGATGGTGTCGAATACCTGTTGCATGGCCGGACTGCCGAAGATGATTTCCGGCAAATCGCGCACCTGGGCCAGGTTGCGGCCGGTTTGTTTGGATTTGAGGTGGTTGGCTTCGTCCTGACTGTTTTTGAGGCGCAGCGCCGAATGCAGGGTGGCGAGCAGTTTGTCGTTGTCCCAGGGTTTGAGTACGAAGTCGGTCGCACCGTTTTTGATGGCGCGCACGGCTAGTTCCACGTCGCCGTAAGCCGTGATAAGCACCACGATGGCCGAAGGATCGAGTTCGAGTATTTTTTCCAGCCACTCGAAGCCTTCCTGACCGGTGTTTTTACTGCGGTTAAAATTCATGTCAAGCAACACCACGTCGTAAGTGCGCTCGCGAAAAAGTGCGGGTATTTCGGAAGGCTCGCGCGTGGTTTCCACCTCCGAAAAATGGCGCTTCAACAACAGTTTGCCCGCGCTGAGCACGCCCGGATTGTCGTCGACGATGAGAATATTGGCTTGCGTCATGACTGGTTTTTTACTGTTCGCCTCCAACCGAAGCGACTGGATTTTTGAAGCCGTTGCTTTTTCCAGCCCCGGCTATGCAAAGCAACGGTATTTTTTGGCGAACTAGTGTTCGATTTCGGACACTTATGTTCGGAGGCGGACAAGGCACGAAACACTATCTCGTCTTAAATTTTTGATTTTCAATTATTTAAAAAATTGGCACAAACTTTCCCTTATCCTTGAAAAGCATTTGACCAAAGTATTATGGACCGTCCCATTCAAAAGAAAAAATGGACCCTGCAACGGGTCGGGTTGATCTTAGCCATCGTGGCTTTTACCGCATTCTCGGTGTACAGCCTGGCCTTTGCCAACCGGCGCAGCTCGCTCAATGTGGATCGAAACAAGATTACGATTTCCGATGTGACCCAGGGGGTTTTTGACGAATTTATCGTCGTCACCGGGGTCGTGCAACCCCTGAAAACCTACCAGCTCGACGCTATCGAAGGCGGCTACGTGGCACAGAAATACCTCGACGGCGGCGCTACCGTCAAACAGGGCGACCTCATTTTGCGCCTTGAAAACCAAAGACTTACACTCGATTACGTCAATCGCGAAACCGAGATGTACGACCTTATCAACAACCTGGAAAACACCCGCCTGCGTTTGCGGCAAGACAAATTTGCGCTGCGCCGCACCCTGTCGGAACTGGATTATCAGATTCAACAGGCCAAAGAAGACCACGAGCGCAACAAAAAACTCTTTGCCGACGGCGTCGTGAGCGAACAGGAATACACCCGCACCCGCATCATCTTCGAACGCCTGACGCAACAGCGCGAAATCGAGATCGAAAACCAGAAATTTCAGGAAGAAAACAGCGTCACCCAGATCAAACAACTGGAAGGCACCCTGGATCGCACCAAACTCAACCTGAGCATGATGAAACAAAACCTGGAAAACCTTTACGTCAAGGCGCCGGTGTCGGGTATGCTCTCCCGCGTCGACGTAGAGGTGGGCGCCAGCATCGCCACCGGACAAAACATCGGGCAGATCGACGACCTGAATGGCTTCAAAATGCGGGTGGAAGTGGACGAACACTACATTTCACGCATTTTCCCCGGCCTCGAAGGCTCGTTCGAATTCAACGGCCAAAACCATCAGATCTCCGTCAGCAAAGTGTACCCGGAGGTGCGCAACGGCCGTTTCGACGTCGATATGGTATTTGCCAAATCGATCCCCGACGGCATCCGCCGCGGCCAATCGGTGCCCGTGCGCCTTCAACTCGGCAAACCCGCCCAAGCCGTGCTGTTGCCCACCGGCGGTTTTTACAGCTCCACCACCGGCAACTGGGTGTACGTGCTCGAACCCTCGGGCGGCCAGGCCGTCAAACGCGACATCACGCTGGGCCGGAAAAATCCGCAGTTCTACGAAGTGCTGAGCGGACTGGCGCCCGGCGAAAAAGTGATTACCAGCTCTTATGAGAGTTTTGGCGATAAAGACGTACTCAACCTTTGAATCCAATAGCATCACATAGTCATGATCAAGACCAGCAATCTGCACAAAATTTTTACCACCGAGGAGGTGGAAACCACGGCGCTCAACGGAATCAGCGTGGACATTCAGCCCGGCGAATTTGTCGCCATCATGGGCCCGTCAGGCTGTGGCAAATCCACCCTGCTCAATATTCTGGGACTGCTCGACAACCCCAGTGAGGGAGAATACTCCTTTTTCGGCACCGAAGTGGCGCACATGAGCGAACGCCACCGAGCCAACCTGCGCAAAGGCAATATCGGCTTCGTGTTCCAGTCGTTCAACCTGATCGACGAACTGACGGTGTACGAAAACGTCGAACTACCCCTCCTTTACCTCAAAACACCCGCCGCCGAACGCCGCAAACGCGTGGAAACTGCCCTCGAACGCATGAATATCATGCACCGCCGCAACCACTTCCCCCAGCAACTCTCCGGCGGCCAGCAACAACGCGTGGCCATCGCCCGCGCCGTGGTGGCCGAACCCAAGGTCATCCTGGCCGACGAACCTACCGGCAACCTCGACTCCGCCAACGGCCTCGAAGTAATGAACCTGCTCACCCAACTCAACCAGGGCGGCACCACCATCATCATGGTGACGCACTCGCCGCACGACGCGGGCTTCGCGCACCGCATCATCAACCTGTTCGACGGGAAAGTGGTGACCGAAAACTTCTACGTGTAACCCACTTGGCGCTCCTGGGGCTTTGCGTGAAAAAAAATGCACACAGGGGGCGTTGCACGCAGAGGCGCAGAGGGGTGTGTGTTTCACGCGAAGAACGCAAAGTGGCAAAGCGCGCAAAGAGGGAGAAATCATGACTACAAAGTGACAACTCTGCGCCTCTGCGCCTCTGCGAGCAATAAAAAAATCCCCTTTGTGCGCTTTGCGTGAAAAAATGAGCACGCAATGCAAAAACAACAGGCCGCCGGAAGCAAAAGCCTGACTATTCACCACCGGGCCATCGGTCATTTTCACACTTTGTACCAAAGTTCCGGCGGCAATTTTTTTAATGTGCAATTTTTTAATGTGCTAATGTGCTAATGAGGTAATGTGCTAATGAGGTAATGTGCTAATGAGGTAATGTGCTAATGAGGTAATGTGCTAATGGAAGGGCAATGAACTGAATATTAAGCTTTTAAATAAAAACAAACCATGCTGACACAACTCCTTTTCCTGCTGCTTCTCCTGCTGCTGGAAATATTGACACAACCGGTTTTTATCTGAAAACCAATCAATAGTACCATCCGATCCGCTCCCCTCCACTGGGAGGGGTTGGGGGAGGCCAATCGACACACTGAAAACCAATCAATAAATCCATCCGCTCCGCTCCCCTCCACTGGGAGGGGTTGGGGGAGGCCCAATCGACACACTGAAAACCAATCAATAAATCCTTCCGCTCCGCTCCCCTCCACTGGGAGGGGTTGGGGGAGGCCCAATCGAATCAATCGTAACAATCGAATCAATCGAATCAATTTCAACATGATTGAATTCAAAGACATAGAACGCTACTACGACACCGGGGCTGTGAAGTCCTACGTGCTTCGTTATGCCAGCGCCCGGATTGGCGAGGGTGAATTTGTAAGCATCATGGGTCCTTCGGGGGCCGGGAAAAGCACGTTGCTGCACATCCTCGGCATGCTCGACGAACCCACCGCCGGCGAATACTGGTTTTTGGGCGAGCCCGTACACAAATTCAACGAGCGCCGGCGCACCGAGCTGTATCAGCAGTACATCGGTTTTGTGTTTCAGGCTTACCACCTGATCGACGACCTGACGGTGTATGAAAACCTGGAAACCCCGCTTTTATACAAAAAAGTACCCTCTGCCGAGCGCAAAAGCCGAATCGCCGACCTGCTCGACCGCTTCAACATGGTGGCAAAAAAAGACTTGTTCCCCAGCCAGCTCTCCGGCGGCCAGCAACAACTCGTCGGGGTGGCGCGGGCGCTCATCGGGCGGCCCAAACTCATCCTGGCCGACGAGCCCACCGGCAACCTGCAAAGCCCGCAGGCCAAAGAGATCATGGAGATTTTCCAGCAATTGAACCGCGATGAGGGCGTCACCATCATCCAGGTTACCCATTCCGACACCAATGCCCGCTACGGCTCGCGCATCCTGCATTTGCTGGATGGCAAGGTGGAGCGGGATGAAAAAATCTGAATCATACCATGCTTCGCAACTATTTCACGCTGGCAGCCCGGCATCTTTTGAAAAACCGGACCTACGCAACGATCAATATCCTCGGACTGGCGACGGGCATCGCAGCCTGTTTGTTGATCTTCCGGCTGGTGCATTACGAACTGGGTTTCGACCGCTTCCGCGCCAATTACGACCGCATCTACCGCGTGGTCACCAACGACCACGACCAAAACGAAGGTGATTTTTATACGGCAGGCATTCCGGTCCCGGCCATGGACGTCATGGAAAACTCCATTCCGCAATTCGAGGCATTTGCCCGGACCCACACCATGTGGCCGACGGTGACGGTGCCCGAGTCGCCGGGCAGTTTCTTGGGCCGCAAGTACGCCACCAATGAAGAACAGGAGGTCGGAATCTTCACCGAGCCTGATTTTTTCCGGATCATCCAGTGGGAATGGCTGGCCGGCGATCCGGAAACGGCGCTTGGCGAGGTCAACTCGGTGGCTTTAACCGAAAAAATGGCCAAAAAGTGCTTCGGCAGCTGGCAGTTGGCGATGGGCAAAAATCTGGTGCTCGACAACGCCGTGCTGGTCACTGTGCGCGGCATCATCGCCGATCCGCCGGCCAATTCGGACTTTCAAATTCATCTTGTGGCTTCCTATGCCACCCTGAAAGCCAATGGAGACCAGTACTTTTATATGCCCGACTGGG
>JADZFP010000062.1 GCA_020849825.1 Saprospiraceae bacterium | reverse complement strand
GATATCGCGAAATGACAAGGCATCGTCCTGCCGCGATTCAGTTTGCCCGTTTGGGTTGGTTGATTTGTTTTGCATGAATGAAGGACTCAATCGTTTTCAGGCTCATAATTCAGCGTCGGCGCCAGCCAGCGCTCCGCATCTGTCAGCGCCATGTTTTTGCGCCGGGCATAGTCTTCTACCTGGTCTTTGCCTATTTGGCCAAGACCAAAATACCTGGCCTCCGGGTGGGCGAAATACCAGCCGCTGACAGATGCCGCCGGGTACATGGCACAACTTTCGGTGAGTGTTATACCCAGGGTATTGGGTTGTAAAAGCGCCCAGATTGTGTGTTTTTCCGTGTGTTCGGGGCATGCGGGATACCCTGGCGCCGGACGAATGCCGGTATATTTTTCCTCAATCAAATCCTGGTTGCTGAATTTTTCATTGCTTGCATACCCCCAGTATTCCTTGCGCACGCGTTCGTGCAAATATTCTGTAAGTGCTTCCGCGAGCCGGTCGGCCAGGGCTTTCAGCAGGATGGCCGAATAGTCGTCGTGTTGCTCCTCGAAGGTTTTGACCCGCTCTTCCAGGCCTATGCCGGCAGTCACGGCAAAAGCGCCGATCCAGTCCGCTTGCCCGGAAACGAAATCGCTCAGGCAAAAATTGGGTTGCCCGGCTGCTTTATGGTTTTGCTGCCGCAAATGCCGCGCGACGGCGATGGATTGGCCTTGACCTGGGTCGAAAATTTCGATATCGTCGCCGGAAGAACGGGCGGGGTAGATTCCGAATACGGCACGGGCCTGCAACCATTTTTCATCGACGATACGCATCAGCATCGATTCGGCGTCGTGGTAAAGTTTTTTGGCCTCCGCACCGATGGCCGGATCGTCGAAAATGACGGGATATTTGCCGTACAACTGCCAGCTTTGGAAAAACGGCGTCCAGTCGATGTATGGCACGAGCAGGTTCAGGGAAATATCGTCGAAACGCTGGATGCCTGTGAACTTGGGTTTAACCGGCGGGTATTGTTCAAAATCAGGCTGGAACCGGTTGGCTCTGGCGGCTTCGAGGCCCAGGTAGTTTTTCGCGGCCTGGCGGCTGGCGCGGTCGACGCGGATTTTTTCGTATTCGCTCTTGATACTGGCGGCAAATGCCTTGCGTTCCATCTTGTTTTCGGTAAGCAACGCGCTCACCACGGCTACGGCGCGACTGGCATCGAGCACGTGCACCACTGGCGCCCGGCGATATTGCGGCTCTATTTTGACTGCGGTATGGGTGCGCGAAGTAGTGGCGCCGCCGATCATGAGCGGAAGATTCATGCCGCGTCGCTCCATTTCACGGGCGACATAAACCATTTCGTCGAGAGAAGGCGTAATCAGGCCCGACAAGCCGATCACGTCGGCCCCGACGGCCGCGGCGGTGTCCAGGATTTTATCAGCCGGGACCATCACGCCCAGGTCGACGACTTCGTAATTGTTGCAGCCCAGCACCACGCCCACGATGTTTTTACCAATGTCGTGCACGTCTCCTTTTACCGTGGCCATCAGGATTTTACCCTTCGCGCGAACGGTATCCGATTTTTCCGCCTGGATAAAGGGTTCGAGGTAGGCCACTGCTTTTTTCATCACCCGCGCAGATTTCACCACCTGAGGCAGAAACATTTTTCCGGAACCGAACAGATCGCCCACGATGTTCATGCCGTCCATCAGCGGTCCTTCAATGACCTGCAAGGGCGCCGGGTAGGCTTGCCGCGCCTCCTCTGTATCATCTTCAATGTATTTGTCGATGCCTTTCACCAGGGCGTGTGCAATGCGATCCTGAACGCTTTTTTTCCGCCATTCCAGGTCTTCGCCACTGGCTTTTGCGCCACTTCCCTTGACCGATTCGGCGTATTTGACCAGTTCTTCCGTGGCATTCGGGTGGCGGTCGAACAGGACGTCTTCGACTTTTATCAATAAATCTTTGGGTATGGCCTCATACACCTCGATCATGCCTGCATTTACAATCCCCATATCCATGCCGGCCTGTACAGCGTGGTACAAAAAAGCGGCATGCATGGCTTCCCGCACGACGTTGTTGCCCCGGAAGGAAAAAGAGAGGTTGCTTACGCCGCCGCTCACTTTGGCGCCCGGACAAGTATTTTTTATGATCCGCGTGGCTTCGATAAATGCGATGGCATACCCGTTGTGCTCCTCGATTCCTGTTGCTACGGCGAATATGTTGGGGTCGAAAATGATGTCGGTAGGATCAAATTCTGCCTTTTCGGTCAGTAATTTGTAGGCGCGCTGGCAAATTTCAACTTTACGCCCGATCGTGTCGGCTTGTCCTTCTTCATCGAAAGCCATAACAACCACGGCCGCCCCGTAACGGCGACACAATTTGGCCTGACGGAGAAATTCGGCCTCGCCTTCTTTCAGGGAAATGGAATTGACCACGCTTTTACCCTGCAGGCATTTCAAACCCGCCTCGATGACGGCAAATTTGGACGAGTCGACCATGATGGGCAGCCGCGCGATATCGGGTTCGGTGCCCAGCATATTCAAAAACGCCACCATCGCTTTCTCCGAATCCAGCAGGCCCTCATCCATATTGACATCCAGTATCTGAGCGCCCCCGTCTACCTGTTGCCGCGCAACGGTAAGGGCTTCCGAGTAATCGCCGCTTCGAATATAGGCCGCGAATTTGGAAGAACCGGTTACGTTGGTTCGTTCACCGATATTGACAAAATTCAGATCGGGCCGGAAAATCAGGGGTTCGAGTCCCGACAAAGCCGTCAGTCCCGCGATGGAAACGCCCGTTTTTTCTTCTTCCTGGTATTCGGATACCGACTGCCATGCCTTTGCAGGCTTGCGCGGCGCAATTTTATCAACGTGCGCAGCAATATGCCGAATGTGATCGGGGGTGGTGCCGCAACAGCCGCCTACGATATTGACCAGTCCGGAAAGGGCAAAGTCTTCAATAAAGCCGCACATCTGGTGCGGCGTCTGATCGTATTCGCCGAATTCATTGGGCAAGCCTGCATTCGGGTAAGCGCTGATAAAACAATCGGCAATGGCCGACAGCGCTTCGAGGTGCGGGCGCATTTCTTTGGCGCCCAAAGCGCAATTCAGCCCCACGGCAAAAGGCCGCGCGTGTTTGATGCTGATCCAGAAAGCCTCCACCGTCTGACCGCTCAGGGTGCGCCCGGAGGCGTCGGTGATTGTGCCGGAGATCATAACGGGCACCCGCGTACCCTGCGCCTCGAATACTTCCTCGATGGCGAAAACAGCCGCTTTTGCGTTGAGGGTATCGAAGATCGTTTCGACCAGCAGGATGTGCACACCGCCGTCGAGCAATCCCCGCACCTGTTCGGCATAGGCGTTTTTCACCTCGTCGAACGTAACTGCCCGGTAGCCGGGGTTGTTGACGTCGGGTGAAAGGCTGAGCGTTTTGTTCAGCGGGCCGATGGCGCCGGCGACAAAACGGGGTTTATCGGGCAGACGGAATCCGTTTGCCGTTTCTTCAAAGTTGTAGCCGTCGGTTGCCTTGCGGGCGATCTGGGCAGCGCGCAAATTGATCTCGTAGGCCAGATCGCTGGTGTCGTAGTCGGCCTGTGAGATGCTGGTGGCGTTGAAGGTGTTGGTCTCGATGATGTCGGCGCCTGCATCCAGATAGGCGCGGTGGATCGCCTCGATCACATCGGGTCGGGTGAGGCACAGTAGGTCGTTGTTGCCTTTCAGATCGCGCGTGTGGTGGACGAATCGTTCGCCACGGAAATCGGCTTCTTCCAGGCGGTATTGCTGGATCATGGTGCCCATTGCGCCATCGATCACCAAAATGCGTTCTTGCGCTGCGCGGGTGAGTTGGGCGAGTATAATGTCTGCGGGATTGGTCAAAGTCGTAACGGTTTGCAGCGCAAAGGTAGAGAATTGGCACACTGCAATGGGTTTACTTCGTGTAAAACAAACGATATCAGCGGGCATTAATTTTCCGCAGCAAACCAGGATCGAGGGTGAGCAGCAAGCGGTAATCCAGGCGATCCAGCGTGATTTGTACCTGTTTTTTCCCGGCAACCGATACCAGCCGCCCTTTCAGGCCAGTCAGCGTGCCGGCGGCTATTTCTACCAGATCGCCTTCCAGCCAGGCGCCGGGCAGGGCCGCTACTTCCAGATCTTTTTCAAGTGTAATACGGCGGAGCACGTCGATTTCGTCGTCGGGAATCGACAATAATTCCTGTCCGTTTTTGATAAACCCATGTACGTTGGGCGTAGCCAATACACTCACGTATTGGCCTTTATTGATTTTTACAAAAACGTATCCGGCAATCAGGGGCAAGGCGACTGTGCGGGTTTTGCGCTCGTAATGCCGGACGAACGTTTGCAGGGGGACGTACGCCGTTATTCCAGTGCGTTCCAGTTGTTGCCTGACGGATTTTTCACATCTGGGGCGCGTGCGAATGGCAAACCAACGGGTTTCGGTTTCGTGCAAATGTTGGACGGACATCTTATCAGGAATCGAGTTTGCGCACGATATCTCCCTCCAGAACGTACTCTTCGCCGCTTTCGGGGCAAATGCCCAACCCGCTTTCATCAAAATGCAGCCGCAATCCGTTTTTACTCACCCAGCCGACCTGAGCAGCCGGATTGCCCATCACCAGCGCATAATCCGGCACATCGCGCGTGACCACTGCCCCGGCGCCGATGAAGGCATATTCACCGATGGTGATACCGCATACGCTCGTGGCCTTGGCGCCGATGGTCGATCCTTTTCGCAACAGCGTGGGGCGGTATTCTCTTTTCCTTTCGATCAATGCCCTCGGATTGCGCACGTTGGTAAACACGGCCGAAGGGCCGATAAACACCTCGTCTTCGCAGCGCACGCCGGCGTAAAGAGACACGTTGTTTTGCACTTTAACGCCGTTGCCCAGCGTGACGCCGTCGGCGATAAAAACGTTTTGGCCGAGGATACAACGCGCCCCGATTCGGGCGCCGGGCATCAGGTGGCAGAAATGCCAGATCCGCGAACCGGCCCCGACGATACAACCTTCATCGAGCATCGCCGTCGGATGAACATAATAATCGGTACTCATCGCCGTGGTTTTTTAATCTTTAGGGTCAAAGATCATGTCTTCCGGAAAGGTTTTCAAACGATAAAAATTGCCTGTTTTTTCCAGGTGCTCGTGCAAAAACGATTTTTTACCATCTACCAGAATCGGATCGCGGTATTTGTTCAGGTACTCCGGAAAGCCCTCTATAGTCGAACTTTTTTGAAAAAACTGCACGAAACGGCGGAACAGTTTGGGCAAAATAATCGCTTCCGATTGAATGGTATCGGGGTTCCACAAGCGAAAACCATGGGTGCGGTCGATTGCCCACAGGCCCCTCGCGTTTTTTCGGGCCTTTTTGGCCACATCGCGCAACAGGTTGATCAATTCGGGTTCAAGACTGGCGTAAAAAGTGGGGTACACGATCGCCTCTTTCAACAAAAAATAGTTGATGGATTTTTCAACGGGCAGTTCAGCCGCCGGAACTTCGGCGCCGTCGGTCAGTTTGGCTTTTTCGGGAAAAACGAAACAAATAGGACGGTTGAATTTATCAACGGAGTTGGATGCGATAAAGCCAGGCGTGCCGTCTTTGGCATTGGTGATGCGGGTCACCAGCAGATTGTACTCGATATCCGTAATACCAATGAGTTCGAGTATGCGTTCGAGGGCAGCCACGGCAAAGGACGAGGGCTGGCGGAGTTCCTCGTAGTGCGTTTCAAGCGAATCGATAGCCTCCACGCGCAGCTGTTTGCGTTTGGCCTTGCGGGCCGAGGCTGTTTGCCATTTGAAATAATCCCAGTGCTGATCATTGTCGGCCTGGAAGCGGATGGAATCGCCATCGGGGGAATAGCCTTTTACGTGGAAAGTGCCCCTGATGATTTTATAATTGCTCATCGATCATAGTTTACCGGCAGGTTAGGAAAAATGTAAAATTCAAAAATCAAGCGCCTGTCTCCAAATATTGAGCCGGATTCCGCCGCCCAGGATAAAATTGCGTTCATCGAGACTGTCGGCGAGGCTGTGTTTGTGCCGGTCCCTCAGATTTTC
>JADZFP010000061.1 GCA_020849825.1 Saprospiraceae bacterium | reverse complement strand
GGCCAGCGCACGTCGAGGCGTTCGATCGCGGTGGCGTTGCCCGTACCAAAATGGATCAGGTGCTCCGTCGAGGAAAAGATACCACGCGTTGGATTCAACTCCTGGTATTGCAGCTGGCCTCCCGACTGGATCAGCACGGAAGCGCCGACGGCATGCGGATTCCGGGCGGGGCCTTGTAATTTGACTTGCAGGTAATTGCCCTTGTTTTGGTCGTGCGCCAGGTTTTTATAAATAAATGCAGGGTCGTCGAGGTTATTGACCACCATATCGAGGTCGCCGTCGAGGTCGAGATCGGTCCAGGAAGCCCCGCACGACCAGGTGGCTTTCATGGTCGCCCAATCGCCGTTGCGGGCCGTAAACTGCCAGTCGCCGCTGTTTTGGAAAAAGAAATCGCGGACTTTGTACTCCGGCACCTGCGCCAGGAAGCCCATCATACTCCCGTATTTGGATTCGAGTTGCTGGCTGTTCATGCTGCGCAGTTCGGCCGAGACGAAATCGACAAAATCGCGGTTGGTGATTTCCCGACGGAAGCCGTTGGTAACGTGCAGGTCTTTGCGGCCGTCGTTGTCAAAATCGGCAAACAAACCGCTCCACGACCAGTCGGTGCGGTCGATACCGGCCATGCAGGCGATGTCGCTAAACGTACCGTTGCCGTTGTTGCGCTGGAAAACGTTGCGCACGACCGGTTCAAAATACCCGGCACGCACCAGCGAAAGGTAGTTGCTCAGGGTATTGGTGGTTTGCAGGGTTTTGAGCCGGTAATCGGTGGCCGGCACCATATCGACCGCGTAAATATCCACCAGCCCGTCGTTGTCGAAGTCGGTCAAATCGGTCCCCATCGTATGCTGGGAGGTATGCTGAACGTATTCGGCCAGGCGGTTGGTGAAGGTTCCGTTGCGGTTGTTGATGTAGAGAAAATCGGGCTGATAAAAATCGTTGCCCACATAAATATCCGGCCAGCCGTCGCGGTTAAAATCGGACACCGACACGCTAAGGCCGTAGGCGAAGTTCCAGATACCGGCTTCTTTCGACACATCGGTGAACCGGCCGCCGTCGTTGCGGTACAGGCGGTCGGAGTCGTAGGGCTTTTTGGGCAGGGTACTGGGCGAGGGTTGGCCGTCGGGGCCCTGTTGTACATCGATCTGGCGGGTCAGGCGCAGGTCGGTGGGGTGGTTGAGCACGTACAGGTCGAGGTCGCCGTCGAGGTCGTAATCGAAAAAATTGGCGCCGGAGGTCGCGCTGATGTCGTCGATGCCGTATTCTTTGGCTTTTTCGGTAAATGTGAGGTTACCATTGTTGACAAACAGCCGGTTGCGGCGTTCGTCGTTTTCGTTGGAGCCGCCGCGGCCTACGTAAAAGTCGAGGTATCCGTCCGCATTAATGTCGACGGCCGTGACGCAGGTTTCAAAACCGCCTTCGCCGGCGGCAATGCCCGAACCGGCTGTGATGTCGCGAAATTTCAGGTTGCCCTCGTTGAGGTAGAGGCGATTGGGGCCGTTGGTGCACACGAAGAAGAGGTCGGGGAAATTGTCGTTGTTGATGTCTGCCACCGCCATACCTCCGCCATTGTACATATTGATATTGGTGGAAATATTGTCCTGCTCCGTTTCATTGATAATGTTTTTGAAATCGACGCCGGTGCGCTCGGGCGAGAGCAATTCGAGCAGCGGATTGGCCGCCGTCAGGGTTTCTTCCGCGCCATTGACGTATGAGGGCCCCTGGGCTTCGCCTTTTTTTGTAAAATAGCGATAGCCAAAGTACCCGCCAACAGCCAGCAGCGCCAGCAACAGCAGACCCAGCATTGCCCGGCGTTTCGACGGGGCAGACGCGGAAGGGGTTGGCGTAGCGGAAGAGGGGTTTTTCTTGTTCGAGGGGTTTGGGCGACGTGCAGACATGGTTTGTGTTTAAAACCTTTACGGGAAGGTTGAATTTTGGCTGGCCGGGCGACAATTCAAATTGCCCACGGGCAGGAATGTGTCCGCGAAATACGAGAGATTTATTCGATTTTTTGCCCCAACATACCGAATACTAATGCCGGGTCGCCTTGAATTGCTCCCATTGTCGGAAAAACTCGGGAATACACTGCCGGGCCAGGTCGCTGTTGGCATTGAACAGCACGCAAATACCGACGCCGTCGCCTCGGCTCAGCGCAATTTCACTGCGAAAACCGTTGACATATCCGCTGTGGTACATCAATTCTCCGCCCTGCGGCAAGGTCAGCACGCGCCATCCCATGGCATAAGCCGCTCCGTCGCGCGCGATCCAGTTGGGGAATATCCGGCGCTCCTTGTCCGTTTTAATCATGGGCTGAAATACCTGATCGAGCATTGCATCCGTAATAATCGAAGGTTCGCAACCCAGCAAGACCCGAAGCCACTGCCCCATATCGGCTGCCGAGGCATTCACGCCGCCAGCCGGCGCCGCATTGGCATAATACCCGCCCGACAACTCTTCCGCCCGCCAGTTGTAGCCGGTCCAGGCATTCGGAAGGGCGTGGTTGGGGGCATTGGCCATGGAAGCGTGATCGCAGGAGGCATCTTTCATACCGGCTGGTTCGAATATTTTCCGGCGCAACAACTCCGGATAGGCAATGCCTGTGGCGCGTTGCATCATTTCGCCGGCCACCGAAAACGCGGCGTTCTGATAGGCGTAAAACTCGCCCTCGCGGCCAAACAGACGGGCCTTGGGGAAATATTCACCCGCAATTTTTTCAAGCGGGTAATCCTGTTCGATCAGGTTGGTAAAGGCGTGATAAGGCAGGCCAGTGGTGTGTGAAAGCAGATGGCGGAGCTGCACGCGTTCGGCCTGTTTGGGGTCGTTGAGTTTGAATTCGGGATAACGTTTCCGGACGGGCTCGTCCCAACTCAACACGCTGTCGGCCACCAGCACGCCGGCCAAAACACCGGCAAAACCCTTCGATAAAGAACCCAGCCGGAAGATCGTATGGATATCGACCGAATCCTGACTGCCTCCGGCGCGCACGCCAAAGCCGCGCAGCAACACGATCTGGCTGTCTTTCACAATCGCGACAGCCGCGCCCGGGGCGCCTGAAAGCCGCATAGACTGTTCAAAAAAACGCGCATACCCATCGGCCAGGGGTTGCCAGGGCGAGGGTTTGGGTTTGGGCGGCGGCGGTATGACGATGCTCACTGCTGCCTGGCCGCGGGCATCGCCGGTACAGGAAACAGAAAGGAGTAAAAGCCATTGCGCCAGAATAAGCAGCAATATTGTTGAATGACGGGAGATCATGTCATGTAAAAACAGGATAAGGTTTTTCAGGCAAATGCTTACCAGCCAAAGGCTTGCAATGCGCTGTTGTTGTTGGCCACAAGAATCGTTTTTTTGTTGCCGGCCCCTTTGAGCAGGCAAAGGTCGCGGACCTCGCGAGGCGCCCAAAAACCGCTTTGAACGTTGTTCACCCAGGTAAATTTCCCTTTACCATCGCCGGCAAGCAGCACGCCGGTGCCGGCATCGCAGGGTCCGGTTTCCACTTCAAAGCCGCGTTTGTTGCCAGCCATCAGAATATCGACGGCCCCGTCGCGGTTGAAATCGTCGACCAGAATGCCTTGCATCACCGATACCTGTGCCTGGCGTGGCAAGGCATGGCGAACAAACTGTCCGTTTTTGTTTTCCCACCAGCAACTTTCGAGGTCATAACAAAACAGATTAAGGGCGGCGTCGAGGTCTTTTTGCGGCCACACGTCGGACATAACGGCTTTGCCGTAATTATTTGCGTACAAAAATTTCTTTTTAAGAACAGGCATCTGTTTGACCATCACATCCTTCTGAATCAGCGGGTATGTTTTGCCTTCTTCGGCATAAGCCATGATGGGGTCGAGCGTGCCGTTTTTGTCAAAATCGGCGGCATAACAGCGCAAAGGCCCTTCGGCGCTGGCAGTAAAACGGGAGTTCAGGCCCATGTTGCCCGTCAAGATGTCGAGATCGCCGTCGCCATCGAGGTCAGCCAGCGCCAGACGTTGCCAGATGCCGTTGGTTTTTTGCAGGCCGAATCGCTCCGTGGCATTGACGAAACGGCCGCCTACGAAGGTGAATACCGACACCGGCATCCATTCGCCCACGACGACCAGATCCAGGATACCATTGTTATCCAGGTCCGTCGCGGCCATATCGGTGATCATACCGCATTGGGAAAAGTCGCCGCCATTCTCCTGCGTCACGTCGACCAGCTTGTTGTTGTCGTTGCGAATAACGCGGCTGAGGGGCGTAAGCGGCCATTTGTCGGGCAGCATTCGGCCGCCCATCAGAATATCCTGGTCGCCATCGTTGTCAAAATCGGCCGCAATTACCCGCATACTCACATCCCGGATGTCGGGCACCAGTTCGGGTTTGGCTCTGCCGAAATTTCCTTTTCCATCCACATTGATGTACAAACGCGCCTGCCATGCCTTGTCGCGGTTTTGCGGCACGGCTTCGATGCCGCCGCTGACCACCAGCAGGTCCAGGTCGGTGTCGCGGTCGAAGTCGAAAAAGACCGCTCCGTGGTCCTCGTAGGCTTTTTCGGCCTGAAACATTTGTTCGTTCGACGCTTTGAAACGGCCGTCGGGTTGCTGGATGTACAACGCGCCGGGCTCCTGAAAGGAGTTGCCGACGTAAAAATCGTCCAGCCCGTCGCCATTGACGTCGCCTTTGGCCACCAGCGGACCCAGATCGCTCTCCATCCAGGGCATGAGCGGGAATTGTTCGAAGTCGTTGAACTGGTTTTCCCTGTGCACGAAATTGATCCCGGTTTCGGCAGCCGTTTTTTCAGCCAGCGCGGTCGCTTTTACATCGGCAGGCACGAGGGTTGCGATTTGTCCGCCGGCATCGGCGTATTTGAGTTGGAGGCGTTGGTTGGCCGGGATGTTGGTCAGGGTTTGATATTTGCCGTCGGGCCAGCGAATCGTCAGTTCGTCGACCTGGGCAGTAGCGCCCAGACCGAAGTGGAAGAGGTGTTCGACCGAGGAAAAAATGCCCCGCGTGGGATTCATTTCCTGAAATTGCATTGTTCCGCCGGCTTTTATCAGAACGGAGGCGCCTACGCCAAACGGGTTTTGTTGCGGTCCGGCAAGTTTCACCTGCAGGTAGTTGGCCTTGTTTTCGTCGCGGGAGCGGTTTTTATAAATAAATGCGGGGTCTTCGAGGTTATTGACCACCAGATCGAGGTCACCGTCGGCATCGAGGTCGGTCCAGGCGGCCCCGCACGACCAGCTGGCTTTCATGGTCATCCATTCTCCGCTGCGGTCGGCAAACAGCAGATCGCCGGTATTCTGGTACATCAGGTTGCGCACTTTGTAGGCGGGAATGGCATCGAGAATGCCCATGACGCCGCCGTATTTCGACTGCAGTTGCTGGGGCGACATGGTCTGGATTTCGGCGGCCTTAAAATCGATAAAATCGCGGTTGGTGATTTCCCTGCGGTATCCGTTGGTCACGTGCAGGTCTTTCCGGCCGTCGTTGTCGAAGTCGGCCAGCAGGCCACTCCACGACCAGTCGGTGCGGTACACCCCGGCCATGCAGGCGATGTCGCTGAACGTGCCGTTGCCATTATTGCGTTGAAATACGTTGCGCACAACGGGTTCAAAATAACCCAATCGCACCATCGAGAGGTATTTGGCCTGGGTATTGGTCGTCTGGATGGTTTTGAGGCGATAGTTTTTGAGCGGATACATATCCACGGCAAACAGGTCGACCAGGCCGTCGTTGTCGAAATCGGTCAGATCAGTGCCCATGGTATGCTGGGAGGTATGCCGCATATACTCGCCCAGGCGGTTGGTAAAGGTGCCGTTTTTGTTGTTGATGTATAAAAAATCGGGCTGGATGAAGTCGTTC
>JADZFP010000060.1 GCA_020849825.1 Saprospiraceae bacterium | reverse complement strand
GTTTTATTATTATCGCGGGTATTTTCTGATCGTAACGGCGCCGACTGTAGCGCCGACCTCCAGGTCGGCGACACTACGGGCAACCGCAACCCGCGATTGCAACTATTGCACCTGTCGGATTTTCTGTCGCTGCTGTTTCGGGCTTTTATTATTATCGCGGATATTTTCTGATCGTAACGGCGCCGACCTGGAGGTCGGCGCTACAGGCGACGCTACAGACGACACCACAAGCTATGAACAACGAATTTCTCCAGTTCTTCTACGAACTCTCACAAAACAACAACCGCGACTGGTTTGAAAAAAACAAGTCGCGCTACGAGGCAACGGTAAAGAAACCCTTTGCCCAACTGGTCGGCGAATTGATCCAGCGCATCCAGACGTTTGACACGGGCTACGATACGCTGCAAGCCAAAGACTGCGTGTTCAGAATACACCGCGACACGCGCTTCTCCGCCGACAAAACGCCGTACAAAACCCATGCAAGCGCCGTTTTTGTCCCCAAAGGCAAAAGAACGATGGAAGACATGTCGTTTCCCGGCTATTACCTCCAGTTGTCGTTCGGCAGCTTGTCGTTGGGAGGCGGGGCGTATTTTCTGGACAAGCCCGCCTTGCATCAGGTGCGCAAGGCCATTCAACAAAACCCTTCTTATTTTCATCAACTCATTGAAAACAAGGGTTTTGTAGAAAAATATGGCACGATTCAAGGGGAAAAGAACAAAGTGATGCCGCCCGAATTCAAAGAAGCAGCCAAAGCCGAGCCCCTGCTGTACCACAAGCAATTTTATTTCATGGCCGAAGTCGACCCCGAGCTGTCGCTCCGTCCCGACTTCGCTGATCTTGCGGCGGAGTATTTCCGGGCGGGACAAGCATTGAATGCATTTTTCCGCAGCGCATTGAAGGGGTGAGAAAATGGTGAATTGGTGAGGTGGTGAATTGGTTATGAAAAGGAGGGACAATCGCTCATTGATACCATCAGTGCCATAGAAAATTACGCTTACCGGGAGAGGTCGGACCTCCTTTTCATAACCAATTCACCACCTCACCAATTCACCACCCCTCAATCCCTCCCCTTCCGCACAAAATCCAGCACCGGGTCTCTCCCGTTTTTAAAGTCGTCGAAGCTGGGCGTAATTTTTTGATCGATGTCGAGGGCCTTTCCGTTTTTCTCCACGATCCGCATAAAGCGGGTGGAATGCACGATTTCGAGGCCGGAATTGGGCAGCCGGAACGAGCGCACTTCGCCGTAGTGATTGGGGCGCTCGGCAGGTTGGTCGCCGATCAGGGTGGCGTTGGTATGCTCGTCGAATACGGCGGCAATCTGGACGGCCGAGGAGAAGGTATAGAGGTTAACAGCGACAAATAGCCGGTCTTTCCGGTTGATTTCGGGTATTTCGGCAATGCGGCGGGCAAATTCGATACCGTCGGAAGCGCCGCCGCCGGGGTTGAAGCGAAGGTCGAATACCAGTCGGGCCTCGGGATGTTGCCGCATCAGGTAGAGGATCGAATCGGCAAAAGGCTGAAACGCCGGCAGTTGCATGGCATTGGCGGTATCGCCCCGGGCCAGCGTCATTTCGCGGCTGATACAGCGGTTGTACTGCACGTACAGCACCTTGTCGGCTTCGAGGTATTCAAGAAAAAAAAGGTACTGCAGGGGACGCCAGCGTAGGTCGTTTTCTTTCGGGACGATCTGGGCCGGTTGCATGTCGGTCTGGTTAGCCGGATTGATGGGGAATACTTTGATGGTCTGCAGTTTACCGGGCTGGTCTTCGTAAGTGATCGCCAGCGTGTCGGTTGGGCTTAAACCTGCCTGCCGGAAGGCTGGTGGAAAACGAAACCACTGCAGACCGTCTTTATACAAAGTCTGGTCATTTTCCATGGCGACAAAGCGCCCTGTTTTTTGCAGGGCCGTTTCGGCATCGAGGCCGTTGATCCGGACGATTTTTTTTCCTAAAATAGCTTTGAAACGTTTGGTAGTACCGCTCACATAAATGCCATCGGCGTACCAGCCCAGTCCGAGTGGTACCGGGTAGATTTTTTGCAACATCGGCAACAGATCGATGCGCGTATGAGCATCGCCCGGCGCTGAAAGAATAGCCTGCAAGTCGAGGGCAATATCGAGGTCGCTGCGGCCCGCAAGGCGGCCTTCCAGTTCGGTGAGGCTGTTTTGGAAGCGATCGGAAAATGGTTTCTGTGCAAATCCCGGGTGTTTGGCCGGGAGCGTCGCGCGGAGGTATTCAATATCGGCGCGCCATTGTTCAGGAGTGAGTTGCGCCGTGCAAAAGGCAGGGACCAGGAAGAATAGAACAAATACAATCTGTCTCATAACGGGGAATTTCGCCGCAAAAATCGTGCAAAACGCCGGGCTGGCACAGCGGTTCGTGCGTATAAAATTGTTGGAATACGGACCGGGTGTATTTTGGGGGCGGACAGGTTTTACAAGATTAACAGGACAAGGCAGCTTCGCCGCTGTTGTAAAAAAAACGCTGATTGATCTTGTAAAACCTGTCTCCGCCAAACAAGGCCCTGCTCCCCTACTCTACCACGATTTTTCGAACGGCCGTTTTGCCGCCGGCCTGCAGGGCGACGAAGTACACCCCTGCCGGCCATTCGGCCACGTCGAACGATGCCTCCTGACTACCCTGTACGGAGGTTTGCAACATGAGCCGGCCCGTTGTACTGTGTACACGGAACTGCCAGTCGGTCGTAGCGCCCGGGATACGGAGATTGACCCGACCGGAAGCAGGGTTGGGTTGCAGGGCTACCGGCAGACTGGCCGGCGCACCGGCGCCGGAGGTGGGCGTAGTGAGTTTCAGGATTTGCAGACCGTTCTGCATATCGCCGGCGACGATGGTGCCCGAGGGCAGCCAGGGGTAATTGCCCCAGTTGCCGTAGTAACCATTGTAAATGGCGTTTTCGGGATGCGTATCGTAGTAGGCGATCAATTCGGGTTCGAGCGGATTGCTGATGTTGTACACGAGCAGGCCGTCTTCGTATTGCGAATTAAAAAGCAAGGTATCGCGGATGTAGACGTTGTGCGGAATAGCCAGGGGTTGGCCACCTGGAAGCAGTGGGTCCAGGAATTCTTCTGCAATTTCAATCGAGCCATTCGCCAGGTCTTGTAAATCGACAATCTTGACGGTCATGCCCTTGGGTATTTCCTCGGTGTAGTAGGCGTAGCGGCCGTCGGTGGTCAGCCAGCTGTTGTGGTTGTAGCCTCCGGTACTGATTTGGGCGAGCGATTGCGGATTGACGGGATCGCTCATGTCGATCACATAATAGCCGTCGTAGCCCGAGGAAGCATACACGGTATCGCCGCGCACGTAACAATCGTGGATGTAACCGCCGTCGACCGTAACGGAAGCCAGCAATTGGGGTTGATCGGGGTTTTGGCTTACGTCGAGCACCGTCAGTCCTTGCAGGGCCACGTCGGTACCATTCAGGTAAATGCGGCCGGAAACGGTATCCAGTGCGATAGTGTGGGCTTTGTTAAAAAACTCATTGCTCCAGTACGAGCGCACGATGGTATCCGGTGCGTTGGAGAAATCGAAAATCATCAGGCCCTCGGTCGTCTGGTCCGAAACGGCATACAGGCGGTTTTTGTAAGATTTGAATTCGCGCCAGACCGTGGTGGACGAGCCGGCGTATTTGCCCACCAGCTGGGGCGTTTCGGGTTGGGTAATGTCGAAAATCAGGACGTGCGCGGCGCCGCCCAGCACGGCGT
>JADZFP010000059.1 GCA_020849825.1 Saprospiraceae bacterium | reverse complement strand
GGCCAGCGCACTGGGCTTCGGTACCAGCGATGAAAAAATTGCTTTTAACGCTTTTCACAGCCTGACGCCCAGCATCTCGCTCAACCAGCTTTTCTTCAGCAACAGCTATCGGCTGGCCACCAAAGCCGCCGACTACTACCAGGTTTACGTCAACGAACAACTCAACGTGACCCGCCGCACCGTACGCAACCAGGTGATCGATGCTTACCTGCCGGCTTTGCTGATCACCGAAAACCTCGCTATTCTCGACAAAAACATCGCCAATCTGGAAAAACTGCTGGCCGAAACCCGCGCCATTCAGCAAGCCGGTTTTGCCGAACAACTGGACGTCGACCGCCTCTAACTCAGCCTGACCACCCTGCGCAGCGAGCGAGACAATCTCGTGCGCCAACAGGAAATGGTCGTCAACGGCCTCAAAATGACGATGGGAATGCCCGTCAGCGAACCCCTCGCATTGTCCGACAACCTCAACCAACTCCTGGCCAACTACGGCAGCGCCGACCTGACTTCCGAACTCAATCCGCAAAACCGCCCCGAATACGTGCAGCTGCGCCGCGGCCGCGACCTGGGCCAAATTCAGGTCGATCTGGAAAGCAAACCCTGGATGCCCACAGTGGCCGGTTTTATCCAGTACCAGCCGGGCTATCAGGGCGGATTCGGCGACGATACCAAGTGGTTTTTTATCCCTGCAGCCGTCACCGGTATTTCTGTCAGCATGAATCTCTGGGACAGCGGTGTCTCCAAAGCGCGCAAACAAAAAGCCATGATCGGTATACAAACCATCGACGAACAGGAAAAACTGCTCCTCAACGGCATGCAACTCGAACTGGCCAATGCCCGCAAACAATACCTCAACGCCCAGGAACGCGTCGGCAACCAGCAAAAAAACGTGGCGCTTGCCCAGCGCATCTACGATACCACCCAAACCAAATACAAGGCTGGTATCGGTTCGAGCCTCGAACTGGTCAGCGCAGAACAATCGCTCTATTCGGCCCAACAAGCCCTGATGAGCGCCCAATACGACCTGCTGACGGCCAAAGTCGCCGTCCAGAAAGCCCTCGGCACTGCCAACTAAACCAGCACCAAGATTGATCACACGATAAAACAATGAATATGAAAAATAATACCCTCGTCACCCTGTCACTCCTTGCCGCAGCACTCTGGCTGGTCGCCTGCGGCGCTCCCGCCGGCGATAAAAGCGCCGAACTCGCCAAACTGAAAGAACAAAAGGCACAGATCGATGCGCAAATCACCGCACTTGAAAAAGAACTCGGCGCGGCCTCGGGCCAACCCAAACACCTGCACACTGTGAGCCTCGCAGAAGTGCAGCCTGCGCAGTTTCGCCATTACATCGACATCCAGGGCAGAGTGGATGCAGAAGAAAACGTACCGGTAACCGCCAAATCGCCCGGCGTTTTGAGCAAGGTTTTGGTGAAAAACGGCGACGTCGTCAAGCGCGGCCAGTTGCTCGCCATCATCGACGACCAACTCATGCTCAAAGGCCTTGCCGAGCTCGAATTGCAATTGCAAACAGCAATTGATCTGTACAACCGCCAAAAAGCGCTCTGGGACCAGAAAATCGGCACCGAAGTACAGTTCATCCAGGCCAAAACCAACAACGAAGCCATCGAACAGCGCATCGCCACCACCAAAGAGCAATGGCAAATGACGCGCATCTACGCGCCAATCGGCGGCTCGGTCGACTATGTGGTCCTGAAAGCCGGTCAGGCTATTTCGCCCGGTATGCCGCTGTGCAACATCGTCAACATGAGCCAGCTCAAAATCGCCGGCGAAGTGCCCGAAGCCTACGCCGCCAAAGTGAAAAAAGGCGACGCCGTGGTGTTGTATTTCCCGGATCTGAAAAAAGAAGTCAACTCCCGCGTGACCTACGTGAGCAAAACCATCAACCCGGTCACCCGCACCTTTGCCATCGAATGCGCCCTGCCCACCGGCGCCGATTACCGCGCCAATATGATCGCCGTGATGAAAATCATCGACTATCAGAACAACAACGCCCTCGTCGTACCGGTCAACCTTATCCAAACCGCCTCCGACGGCGACTTTATCCTGACCCTCGAAAAAACAGGCGACAAACAAGGTACCGTGCGCAAAACGGCAGTCAAACAGGGCAACAACTACAACGGTATGGTGGAAATCACCGAGGGCCTGAAAAAAGGCGATCAATTGATTTCCGTCGGTTTCCAGGATGTGAATCCGGGTGAAACAGTGGTGTTTTAATGAACTAAAAAAATCTGCAACAGCTCAAACGCTACTGGCGCTATGAAAGAATTCAAACCAACCAGCTGGGCAATAGATAACCGGACGAGCATTTTTATCATCACGGTTATCATCACGCTCGCCGGTCTCATGTCCTATAATTCGCTGCCCAAAGAGCAGTTTCCCGACGTGACCGTGCCCACCATCTTCGTGTCCACCATCTACCCGGGCGCGTCGCCGAGCGACATGGAACAACTCGTCACCAAGCCCATAGAAAAACAACTCAAGGGCATCAGCGGGGTGAAAAAAATCACCTCCAACTCCGTGCAGGATTTTTCCAGCATCATCGTCGAGTTCAATACCGACCTGGATGTAGGCGAGTGTAAGCAAAAAGTAAAGGACGGTGTGGACAAAGCCGCCCGCGACCTGCCCACCGACCTGCTCGACGACCCCGCGATCACGGAATTCGACATCTCCGAAATCCCGATCATGAACGTCAATAGTGCCGGCGATTACAGTCTCGACCAGTTGAAAGACTACGCCGACCGGCTGAAAGACAGGATTGAGGAATTGCGCGAAATTACCCGCGTCGACCTGGTCGGCGCCCTGGAAAAAGAAGTGCAGATCAATGTCGACAAATACAAAATGACGGCGACCAGCCTCAGTTTTCGCGACATTGAAAACGCCCTGGCTTTTGAAAATATGACCATTTCGGCAGGTAATGTCGATATCGGCGGCATGACGCGCTCGGTCTCCATCCGCGGCGATTTTAAAAACATCGACCAGATCAAAAATATCCTCGTGACCTCCCAATCCGGCGCCTCGGTGTACCTCAAAGACATCGCCGAGGTCAAAATGGGCCACAAGGAACAGGAAAGTTACAGCCGCCTCAACGGCCGGAATGTGATCTCGCTCAACGTCATCAAACGCACCGGCGAAAACCTCATCAACGCCTCCGACAAAATCAAGGAGATCGTCGACGAAATGAAAGCCAACGATTTCCCGCCCAACCTCGAAGTCAGCATTACCGGCGACCAAAGCCGCGCCACCCGCACTACGCTCACCGACCTGATCAACACCATCATTATCGGTTTCATCCTCGTGACCCTGATCCTGATGTTTTTCATGGGTGCAACCAACGCCATCTTCGTGGCCATGGCCGTTCCGCTTTCGATGGCCATTGCCTTCATGGTACTGCCGGGTTTCGACTTTACGCTCAACATGATCGTATTGTTTGCCTTCCTCCTGGGCCTGGGTATCGTGGTCGACGACGCCATCGTGGTCATTGAAAATACGCACCGGATTTATCACGAAAACCCCCAACCGGGCATCATCGCCTCTGCCAAACAGGCCGCCGGCGAAGTATTCCTGCCGGTCTTGTCGGGTACCGCCACTACCCTGGCGCCTTTTTTCCCGCTGGTATTCTGGGGTGGTATTTTTGGTAAATTCATGCACTTCCTTCCGGTTACCATCATCATCACTCTCACCGCCTCTTTGCTGGTGGCGTATATCATCAACCCGGTATTTGCCGTGTGGTTTATGCAAAAAGAAGGCGATGAGCTTCGTGAGGAAAATCCGGTCAAAAAACGCCGGCGCACGATAGCCGCCTACGTCATCTTTGGCCTCGCGACTTTGTACTTCTATCTCAACGGCAGCATCGGCATGGGCAACTTCCTGGTCTTTTGCGCGCTGTTTATGGTGCTGTACAAATACGTACTGGCCGGATGGGTGGATCGTTTTCAAAACAAAACCTGGCCGGCATTGCAGGATCTATATGCCCGTTTCCTCACTTTTTCGCTGAAATACCCCATCGCGCTGCTCATCAGCGTCGTGGTGCTGCTCTTCGTTTCGCTGGGTATGACGGCTTCCCGCCAGGCCAATATCGTGTTGTTTCCCAAAGCCGACCCCAACTTTATCTACGTATACATGACCCTGCCCGTTGGCACTGACGTACAGGTGACCGACTCGCTGGCACGGGTGATGGAGAAAAAAGTTGTGGAGACGCTGGGGGAAAACAATCCCATCGTCGAATCGGTACTGACCAACGTCGCCATTGGCGCTTCGGAAGACCAGTTCGACCGGGCTGCTACTTCCAACAAGGCCAAAGTCGGCGTTGCATTTGTGGAATACGGCCACCGGCACGGCGTCAGCACCAAAGATTATATGGACAAAATCCGCACAGCCACCAAGGGCCTGATCCCGGGTGCGGAAATCGTTGTGGATCAGGAACAAGGCGGCCCACCGACGCCGAAACCTATCTCCGTAGAAATACGGGGCGATAATCTGGCCGACCTGATCGAAGTATCGACGGCCGTCAAAAACTACCTCGATTCGCTGGCCATTCCCGGTGTGGAAGAGTTGCGTTCCGACCTCGTCGTGTCGAAACCGGAAATCAATATCCAGATCGACCGCGATCGCGCCAACCGCGAAGGCATTTCCACTGCCCAGATCGGCTCGGAATTCCGTACCGCCATTCTCGGCAAGGAAGCCACCAAATACCGCGACGGAGAAGACGAAATTCCGGTCAACATCCGCCTGATGGAAGACCAGCGCACCAACATCAATGCGGTGGAAAACCTGAACATCACCTTCCGCGACATGAACATGGGCGGCGTACTCCGCTCGGTGCCGATGGCCGCTTTGGCCGATGTGAAGTACACCAACACCTATGCAGGTATTCGCCGCAAGGATCAGGAACGTATGGTGACGCTGGCATCGAACATCACGACCGAATACCAGCCCAAACAAACAGAAGTGATCAATCAAATAAAAGCTGCCGTGGCCAATTTCCCGCAACGCGAAGGCGTAACGGTCGGTTTTGCCGGTGAAGATGCCGAGTTTCAGGACGCTGCTTCCTTCCTCGGCCGCTCGCTGATCATTTCGCTGTTCCTCATCCTGCTCATCCTGGTGGCGCAATTCAACTCCATCGGCAAAACGCTTATCATCCTGACCGAGGTAATTTTCTCCATCATCGGGGTGTTGCTGGGTATGGCCATTTTCAACATGGACTTCTCCGTGATCATGATGGGTGTGGGTATCGTCGCTTTGGCGGGTATCGTGGTGCGAAACGGTATTCTATTGGTCGAATTCACCGATATACTTCGCGAAAGAGGTATGCAGGTGCGGGAAGCCATTATCGAGGCCGGCCGTATTCGTATGACGCCGGTACTGCTCACCGCCACTGCCACCATCCTTGGCCTGATCCCGCTGGCCGTCGGTTTCAACATCGACTTTGCCAGCCTCTTCGCCACCGGCAATCCGAAGATCTTCTTCGGGGGCGATTCGGTTGCTTTCTGGGGCCCCCTGTCCTGGACGATCGTGTTTGGCCTCGGCTTCGCCACTTTTATTACCCTGATCATTCTTCCGGTCATGTATTTGCTCGGATGGCAG
>JADZFP010000058.1 GCA_020849825.1 Saprospiraceae bacterium | reverse complement strand
GCTGCACCCTTCCGTAATACGCAGACCGGTGACCGCCAGATCGCGGTTCCAGCGGCGGCGAACCGTAGCGGAAACGGTATCGTTGGCCGTGTTCTGATCGCCCGAAACCGTTGCCTTCAACTCGATCAGATAACTCAGGTCCGGGTTGCTGACGTCGGCCAGGGTGGCAAACGTATAAGTTGTCGTGGCGCCGGGCGCCAGCGTGTTCGGGTATTGCTCCGTTATCCAGGATTGGCCGTTCAGCCGGTAGGAAAGTTCGATCGCATTTTGTGGTTCGAGGCCGAAGTTTCGCAACTGCACGGTAACCGGTTCGGCAGCGGAGAGGTTGGGAGAAGAGACCGGCGACAGCAAAGAAAGCGCGCCCACATCGTTCAATTGCCGCTCAGGCGTACAAAACACGATGGTATCCTTCCCAGTTTCGGCGCTTCCTATTTCAAAAAGGACATTGTTGTAAATGTCCAGAAATTTAAGATTGCCCTGCCAGGCCAAAGTCGTGGAGTTATAAATGAATTTGTAACAAGTATTGTCGTCGCTGCAAATCTGAATAAGGCTTTGGCCGGGAGGCAAGTCATCCGAAAGCAGGATTTGATTACCCTGATTGCGAAGTTCCCAGTGCAGGATACCAAATGTGGTTTGTCCGTCGAGGGTGAGGTAAGTACCGTCCAGGTTGCCGAAAAATTTGACGATCAATGTATCATTGAAAACGAACTGGTCATTTTGACCATTGGGCAGCTTGGCAATGGCGCGCAAGCCGTTGAGGCCATTCAGAATACCCGTCAGGTTGACGTAGATCGTATCCTGCGCGCCAGGGGCAAGGTTGCCGGTCCAGGGATAGATCTGAGCCGCCTGGTTGTTGAGTCGCCAGTGTACTTCGGCGCTTTGCATGGGGATGCCGGAGGCATTGCGCAGGATGATGCCGACTGTTTGTTCCGTACCACAAATCAGACCCGGCAGGTTGGTCTTTCCTACAACTGCTGCGTCGTTGCTGGTCAGTTTTCGCACCGAGGCACGCAGGGTGTCATTCGCTAAAAAAACATCAGCGCCCCATTGGGTAATGATTTCAAAAGCATAGTTTTTGCCCACCTGCCCCATTGGAACCGTTTGCGAAAAAGTATGAATGAGGCTTTGGCCCGGATAAATCGTGTCAGCAACGAGATCCGTGACGACCGTGCCGTTTTCAAATCGCAGGGTGACGTTGACACCGAATGCAGGTTCGATTCCGCCATTGAGGATGGATACACTTACACTCTCCGCATCGCTGAGAAAGGCCGATGGCTGCGGTGCGACCAGTATTTCCGGCGTTACATCAAATGTGTCGCGCCCGATCTTGAACGCGGCGATCCAGGTGCCCCAACTGGCATTGGCTGGTTGGTATTCGCCGGTAAACCAAAACGTCAGGCCATCAACCGGATCAACCGTCATACTGCTGTAATCGCCCCAGCGGGTCGACAAAGTGTGATTAGTGGCGCCGGGTTTAAGTGTAAATTCTTCAATAGCCATCAGGTTGGCCGGATCGGCCGCCCGGCGTCCGGTGAGCCGCAGGCCGGGAAATACCTGATTGCTTACGACGGAATAACCCAGGCCGATATTGCCTTGTGCGTCGAGCGATATAGTGCCCATGAATCGGTTGGTTGCCAGATCGGGGGCATAGGTTCCCTGCTGGTTAATTTGCCAGGTATCGTTTGTTTTGCGCAATTCATACCAGCGTACCTGCGCGTCGCCGCCCAGTCCCGTTTGCCCGGAAACATCCGCGACGTGGTTAAAAACAACCGACTCGTGGTCGCCGAAATTCCGATATGGCGCCCGGTGCATGATGATGTTTTCGAGTGCGGCAAGCCGCGGTGCATTGGCATTGGGCTGTTCGAGGCAATCGTTGAATCCGAAACAAACCGTGGATTCAAAAGGCGCGGGGTACAAAGCTTGTGGGCCTTCACTGTAACTTTCGTCTTCGTTCTGCCAGTCAACGTGTATTTCCCAGATCTGCAACTGATCCAATCCGCCGTTCCAGGCATCGTCGTACATCCGGAAAATATAGCCCGGGCTGCCCGGCGGAGGCGGCGGACCACCCTCCCAATCGGCGCCGGTGCCCGGCTGGAACACCACGCCCTGGTAGTTGGGCAATTCGAAACGATAAATTTTGAATTCGTCATCGCCAGCCAGCAGGGCCTCGCGTTCGAGCGCGTAGCCGGAGCATTTGTTGCCGTTGTACAACTCATTGACTGTGACGTAGTAAGCGTCGGGCCAGACGTACAATTTGGGGTAATCCGGGAAGCCCAGGGTTTGAAAAATATACGCCTTCCAGGAACCCGTAGGGTCGTCGGTATCCGAAATGGCGATCAGCAGCTCATTCGTGCCGATTCCTCCTTTCAACTCCATCATCACCCAGCGCTCGGCGCCGGGGTCGTACTGGATAATCGGATCGTTGAAACTGCCGGAACTGACCTGCGACCAGATGGTTTGCGTAGCGGCAGGGCCGTACACCGAATTTCCCTGTTTGTCAAAAACCTGAAACAGGGCGCCGCCGGGCGCATTGACCATTTGTACGTAATGGTTTTTACCAATGTCGCCGTTGGGGTCGGCCGGGGTAATGTCGGAGCGCATGCCTTCCCGGCTCACCAGCATGTTCAGTTGCGGGCCCGCGCTCAATCCCCTTTCGGCCGATTGCCCCACCAGCGGGTCGCCGCCCCGCGGTTGCGGGTTGGGGTTGTTCAGGGCATTGTTTTCAAAATAATTGACCTTGTGCCACACCTTATCGGGGTGAGCTTCGGCCGGATCAGGCGGCAAGGGCTGCAAATTGCGCACTGGCGGAATCGCGCCCAGCAATTGCCCGTACGACACCATTGGCGGATAAGTCCGTACCGTGTCTTGTTGGGAGGTTTGCGCGCCAAGCAGGCCGGCTGCTAAGAGCAGGAGTAAAAACAGTGGTAGTCTTTTCTTCATGGAAGATTTGTCAAATGAATTCGGAAAGCGATGAGAATGGATGCAAAGTTGCGAAACAGCAGGAGGGGATATTTTGATGAATACCAGACTGGCTCATTTTTGCCAAATAAATTAATAGCCTTGCTGTTTCAGCCACACACTAAGGGCCTCCTGAACGTCGGGCGGCCAGGAGCGCAACAACAAAAACACGCCGGCCAGCATGATAAATTTGATAAGCAAACTCGCCCGGCTGAAATGCTTTCGTGTTTTGGCGCCGTAAATCAGACCGGTAACCGCCGCTGCCGGCAACAGCAAACACAAAATCCCGGCGATCAGTTGCCAGTCGGGCGCGTCGGTCTGTACCCAGAAAAACATCAGAATACAGGTCAGAATCACCACTGTCACCGACGTAAATCCTGCCGGCAAACGCGCATAACGCACGCCCTTGATTACCGCCAAAGTATTACAGCCGCAGGCCGAATCGCCGGGGAAATCTTCCAGGTCTTTGACCTGTTCGCGCAGCAGTGTTGTCACGAAGGCAAACATGGCGTACAGCCAAACCAGACCGACCGCCTGATGCACTGTTTCACCGTGTTCGAAAGATACGATCCAAAGCGGGCGGTTCTCCGGAAAAAGGGGGATAACCGGTACCGCTGCGCACAGCAATGCCACCAGCAAATTGCCCAGAACAGGGGTACATTTCAGTTGCCAGGCATAAAAAAACAGCAAAACGGAAACCACAGGGAACAGAATAAACACCCAGGGAAGATGCGGCTCGGGCAGCGCAGCATCGAGTAACAACATCAGCCATACCATGCCTGCCAATGCCAGGGCATACAACACCAGGGCGATCCAGGGCGGCAAAAAGCGGCCCACGACACGCCTGTGTGGCTTGTTGATCGCGTCGATGTGCCGATCGAAGTAGTCGTTGATGATGTAGCCCGCCAGTGTGGCAACCACCGTCGTCGCAGCCAGCAACCGGAAACTGTATTCCGTGAGTACCGGCAGCCCTCCGGCCCGCAGGATTGCAGGCCGCAAAACATACCAATAGGGTACCCATTGGGTTAGCAGAACGATCAACAGATTGGGAAGACGCAACAGCCGGGGGAAGGCCAGTAGCCGGTTCATGGGGGAAAAATCTGTTTTTTGCCGGACAAACAGAAATTCTGGCCCGAATGAAAATTCAGCGTCTTGTTTTTAAGAGAAAAGTACGAAGGTAATTGCCGTCAATATTCCGGCCATTTCGACTGAAGTTTCAGCACTTTTTCAATGATGTCGCGCACGCAACCCTGCCCCCCGCGGACGGGCGACACGTAATCAACCACCTCCAGAATTTCGGGCACAGCATCAGCCGGGCAGCAGGCCAGGCCCACTTTGCGCAGCACCGGCAGGTCGGGCAGGTCGTCGCCGATATAACAAACCTCCGCAGCCAGCAAGCCGTAGCGTTCAAGGAATTGCTGAAAGGGCGGGACTTTGTCGGCGGCGCCGGAGTAAATCTGTTCGAGCCCCAAATCGCTCAGGCGCTTGGTGACGCCTGCCGAGCGGCCACCGGTGATCACGCCGATCGGGAGACCTGCTTTTAAGGCCCATTTCATGGCCTGGCCGTCGCGCACGTGCATGGTGCGCAGCAACTCGCCGGCTTCGGTCACCTGAATGGAATTGTCGGTCAAAACACCGTCGACATCGAAGACAAAAGCCTTGACGGCCTGCATTTTATCGAACAGATGCACGAGTTCGAGCGGTGGCAGCGGCTCCGGCAAGAGCGGCACCGCTTCGGGAGAATCATCCGGAAAAAAAGGCAGTTGGTCCAAGGCAAATTATGTCATAAGTTATTGTAAATCAGCGGTTGTTAGCCCGCCATTCATAGACCCATTTGGCCTGTATTTGTTCCAGATGGCCCTCGTTCGAGTCCTCGCGCTTGCCGGCAAAATTGGGGATTTCCAAAATCCATTGCAGCAGATCGGTAAAACGTATCCGGTAAATTTTGCTCTCATCGAACGCTTCACCAAATCGTTCGTACAGCGCCATGGCAATGTCTTCGTGGTCGGCCCATTCGATGGGCATATTGTCAAAATCCTGAAAAGGCATGGGGGGAGGAAATGAATGATGAATGATGAATGATGAACCCTTATCAACCTTTATAAATCCTTCACAATCAATGCTCGTGACCGATGATCCGGCTTTGATCGGGAATGGTAACGGTGATTTCGGCTTTGTTGTCGAGTATGATGCACTGACAACCGAGCCGACTTTCCAGCCGGGGATTGATTGCCCGATCGATAAAGTCTTCTTCCTTGTCCGAGATTTCTTCCAGAAACGCTTCGCCCTTTTCTACGTAAATATGGCAGGTAGAGCACGCGCATACACCGCCGCAATTATGGTTGAGGTGCACGTCGTACTCTTCCGTCAGTTCAAGAATCGACAGGTCTTCAAAATCCCCGGTGACGGTTTTGGAAGGGATAGAGGTATCTTCAAATAAAAATTTTACGGTTGCCATAGCGCAAATGTGGGTTTGGGGAGTGCAAAAGTAGCGTTATCCATGGTTTCCCAAACGGAATATGCCGGAGCTTAAAATCGCCGCTGTAACAATCGTACCGCACAAGGGTTTGGACATTATGCAACTTTCCTTGGCCGATCGTCGTTTCCAGGGCTATTCAGGCCGATTTTTTTTCAAAAGCCTTAAAAAACACCGTACTTTTCGGCTACTTATGTACTACGGAACCCATCAATCACAACCGCCGCAAGATAATCCCGAATTCAAACGCTGGAAATTCAGGGAACTCAAAGTATACGCTTCCACCGAATGGCTTGCCGATAACAAAAAGAAATACCGCCAAGTCTTCGACCGGCACGAGACTACCTACGTCTACGCCGAATTGTCTTTTTACAACAAGTATTTCGATCTGGAAGACTGGGAAGTAAACGTAGAACTGCGCTGCTACTCCGTTAAAAAACAACGCAAGGAAATCTGTGTATTGCCGTTTCGGCGTAAAGTCAGCAAATACGATCCGGTCGGCTATATCCGCGAAGGCTGGGGCAACAAACAGGAAGGCGTCTTTTGGAAAAAAGGCACGTATTACTGGGAAGCCTGGATAGAAGGCGAAAAAGTCGGTTCCAAATACTTTTATATCGAAGACGCCGGAAAAGCGCTTACCAAGGTCGAAAACCCGTACACGCAGATCAGTACACTGCGCATGTACGAAGGGCCCTATGACGATACGCCCGAGTTTGAGCGCCAATACCTGAAGCGTTTCAACGGCGAAGAAACCCGCTACATTTATGCCGAGGTTACGCTGCGCAACCTGTTGTTGAGCAAACAATGGCAATGCGAACTGTTCATCAAGTTCTACAACGACGCCCGCGAACTGAAAGGACAGGTCGTCAGGCTGCAGCGCGTTGAAAAAGGCGACGAGAACATCAAAATCACCGCCGGCTGGGGCTCCAACGTGAAAGGCTCCTGGCGAGAAGACCGCTATACCGCCGAAATCGTTTTTATGGACCAACTCCTGGCCGTCATGCCCTTCGAGGTTGGCAGCGACTGGGAAGAAGGCATCAACGGTGTTTGGCTGCCCGACAAAGGCCAGCAAATCTACCTGCTCCCCGAAGCGGAAGATTCGGAAACCTTTGAAGAAGTTTTGTCCAAACTGGATTCCCTTATCGGCCTGAGCGAAATCAAACTCAAGGTGCGCGAGCACTCCCAATACATTCAGTTTCTTCAACTTAGAAAAGAAAAAGGCTTTGCCGAACGCGACGGCATCAATGTGCATTCCGTCTTTATCGGCAATCCGGGCACGGGTAAAACCACCGTCGCCAAAATGATGGGCCGCCTTTACAAAAAAATGGGCCTGCTCACCAAAGGACACGTCCACGAAGTCGACCGTACCGACCTCGTCGGGGAATATATCGGCCAAACTGCTCCCAAAGTAAAAGAGGCCATCGAGATGGCGCGCGGCGGCGTGTTGTTCATCGATGAAGCCTACTCTCTGGCGCGTTCGGCCGAAGACACCAAAGACTTTGGCAAGGAAGTGATCGAGATACTGGTCAAGGAACTGTCCAATGGCCCCGGCGACCTTGCCGTTATCGTGGCGGGGTATCCCAAAGAAATGAAAACCTTCCTCGACTCCAATCCGGGACTTCGCAGCCGTTTTAAAATGACCTTCGAGTTCCCGGACTATCTGCCGCAGGAACTCAGCCTGATCGCCGATTACGCTGCACGGGAAAAAGAGGTGCTGCTCGCCGCCGAAGCCAAAATCCTGGTCGACGAAATCATCACCGACGCTTATCGCAAACGCGACCGCTCGTTCGGCAATGCCCGTTTTGTGTTCGATCTGATCGACAAGGCCAAGATTCAACTCGGACTGCGAGTAATGGCGCACCCCGAAGTGCGCCAACTGAACGCCGAAGCGCTTAAAGTCATTCTGGC
>JADZFP010000057.1 GCA_020849825.1 Saprospiraceae bacterium | reverse complement strand
GCCGGCTGCGACGAAGCCGGGCGGGGCTGCCTGGCCGGACCGGTGTACGCCGCCGCGGTGATTTTGCCCGAGGGGTTTTCACATCCCTGGCTCAACGACTCGAAACAACTCACGGAAAAGCAAAGGGATACGCTCCGTGAAATGATTGAACGGGAGGCGCTGGCCTGGGCTGTGGCGCAACTGGATGCCGGCGAAATCGATCGGATCAATATCCTGAAAGCCTCGATCGCTGCCATGCACAGGGCGTTGGAAGCCCTGCCTTTGCGGCCTGAGTTTATCCTCGTCGACGGCAACCGGTTTTACCCTTATGGTCAGACGCCGCACAGCTGTGTGGTCAAGGGCGACGGCAAATACGCTTCGATCGCCGCGGCTTCCATTTTGGCCAAGACCCACCGCGACGCCCACATGCTGGCGCTGGATGCCGAGCACCCCGGCTACGACTGGCGCACCAACAAGGGCTACCCAACGTTGGCGCATCGCGAAGCGATACGGCAACTGGGCGTCACGCCGTATCACCGGCGTTCGTTTCAGTTGCTCCCGGCCGGGGAGCAGTTGGCTTTGTTTTGAGGATCAGGCGCCGGGCGTGCGCACGAGGCGGTTGTTTTCGTCGGGGAAAACCGCGATGGGTTTGTGGGCCCGCGCCTCGTCGGGCGTCATCAGGGCGTAGGAGATGATAATCACGATATCGCCCACCTGCACCATCCGGGCTGCCGCGCCGTTGAGGCAAATGACTCCGCTGCCCCGCTCTCCGCGAATGGCATAGGTTTCGAGCCGGGCGCCGTTGTTGTTGTTGACGATCTGCACTTTTTCCCCTTCCAGAATATTGGCGGCTTCCAGCAGTTCCTCGTCGATGGTGATGCTTCCGATATAATTGAGATCGGCCTGCGTGACGCGGACGCGGTGTATTTTGCTTTTAAAAACTTCGATCAGCATGATAGTGATAAGAGACCCTGGGCAAATATATACGAATAAAACAGCCGAAAGTCATAGCGGGTTGCAAAAGTAGGCTGCTTGCGGGAGCCGGCCAAAGGAAAGTTGCAATCGGCAATTTTGCACGGCCTGCTTCGTTAATTGGCCATTCCTTTTTCACCAATTACAACCGTCATGAAAAAACTGTTTTCCATTGCTCTTCTGCTCTGTCTTCACGCCGCCCTGATGGCCCAGGTCATGGGTAACTACGGCGTTCAGCAAAATACGTATCAAAATGTGAAGGTAGACGCCCGTTTTCGCGCCGTGCCCCGTTCTGCAACCTTTATTGGCGACAATGTGCTGGAAATCAATATCAATGCGCTGTCAAACCAAAAGGCCAGTTCCTACACTGCCATTTTTAATATCGTGCAGACCGGCAAAACGGCCGACGAAACCAACTCCCTGCTCAATGCCCGCCTCGACCCGTTCCTGGCCGAATTGAAAACCCTGGGCATCCCGGCGAAGGACGTTTATGTGGATATGGTCAATTTTTTGCCCAAGTACGAGTACGACGTGAGCAAAAAACTTTTTTCCAAAAAGACCTTCACGGAAATCCCCAAGGGTTTTGAGATGCAAAAAAACGTGCACATCCGCTACACCAACCCCGGTTTGCTCGACCGCATCGTCACGGCCGCCGCCCGGCAGGAGATTTACGATATTGTCAAGGTCGACTACTTCGTCGACGACCCGCAACAGGTGTACGCCGATCTGCGCGAAACGACTTTCCTGTACCTCAAACAAATTGAAAATCAGTACAAAACCATCGGCGTTCGCCTCGATTCAGCCTACACCCTTACCGCCGAAAACGCCTGGGTGGCCTACCCGATCAACCGCTACGAAAGTTATCAGGCATTCAGTGCTCAAAAACTCGACGCCGACGACAAAATGAGTTCCATCATCAATTCCGCCGACAAACCCGTGTCGCGCTTTTACAATGCCGTGCCGGCCAACGATTACGATATCGTAATCAACCCGGAAATACTCGAACCGGCCGTGCAGTTTTCCTACAACCTGGTCGTACGCTTCACCCTGCCCGAACGCCGCCCGGTGGAAAGGACTACCGTTAAAAAGGAATTTATCATGGTCACACCGACCGGTGAGGTGAAGACGCTGAAAGTGGAGTAGGTGTTGGGAGGTGGGTTTTAGGTATTGGGTTTTAGGTATTGGGTTTTGGCAAAAGGGTCATTGCTGCTCTCGGGCATCTTATTGGGCAGGAACAATTCCTGAATATAATGCATTATTCGAGAGCAGCAATGACCCTTTTACCAAAACCCAACTCCCAAAACCCAAAACTTTTCTACCTCGCAGAATTGGCGTAATTTTGCGCCCTCATTTTTTTGAAAGTGAAGATTTGAGGATTTGAGGATGTGAGGATGCGAGGATTTGAGAAAAGGGTAACTTCTGCCCTTTAATACAGTAACTATTCTAAATAGAAAATTCTTTTAAGAGCAGAAATAATCCTTTTCTCAAATCCTCGCATCCTCACATCCTCGCATCCTCACATCCTCACCCCTCGCATCCAAAAATACACATGTCGCGCACAAAAATCGCCGAATTGCTCCGCACCGAACCCACAGGAACCGAGGTGCTCGTTAAAGGTTGGGTAAAAGCCTTCCGCAACAACCAGTTCATCGCCCTCAACGACGGCTCCTGCGCCGCCAATATTCAGGTGGTCGTCGACCATGAAAATACCGATCCCGCCCTGCTCGACCGTATCAAGTTCGGCGCGGCCATCGGCGCGCGCGGCGCGCTCATCGAATCGCAGGGCAAGGGGCAAAAAGTGGAAATCAAAGCCTCGGAGATCATCATCTACGGCGACTGCAACCCGGAAGAATACCCGCTCCAGCCCAAAAAACAGACGCTGGAATACCTGCGCGAAATCGCCCACCTGCGTTTCCGTACCAATACCTTCGGAGCGGTGTTTCGCGTGCGGCACGCACTGGCTTACGCCATTCATAAGTTCTTCAATGACAGAGGGTTTTACTATCTTCATACGCCCGTCATCACGGCCAGCGACGCCGAGGGCGCCGGGGAAATGTTCCGCGTTACTACGCTCGACCTCGACAAGCTGCCCCGCACCGAAGGCGGCGAAATCGACTTTGATCAGGACTTTTTCCGCCGCCCCACCAACCTCACCGTATCCGGCCAGTTGGAAGCCGAACTGGGCGCCATGGCCCTCGGCGAGGTATACACCTTCGGCCCGACCTTCCGCGCCGAAAACTCCAACACGACCCGCCACCTGGCCGAGTTCTGGATGATCGAGCCGGAAGTCGCGTTCAACGACCTCAACGACAACATGGATCTCGCCGAAGACATGCTCCGCTACGTCATCGGCTACGCCCTCGAACACTGCGCCGACGACCTGAAAATCCTGGAAGAGCGCCTCATCGAGGAGGAAAAAAGCAAACCGCAGGACCAGCGTTCGGAAATGGCGCTGACCGACAAACTGCGCTTCGTGATCGACAACCGTTTCGAACGCCTCACGTACACCGAGGCCATCGATATTCTGAAAAACTCCAACCCCAACAAGAAGGGCAAATTCCAGTTCCCCGTCGAAGGCTGGGGCACCGACCTGCAAAGCGAACACGAACGTTACCTCGTGGAAAAACACTTCAAAAAACCGGTTATCCTGACCAACTACCCGGCGGCCATCAAAGCCTTCTACATGCGGCAGGACGAACCGAAGGAGGGCGTGCCCGGACCCACCGTTTCGGCTATGGACATCCTCTTCCCGGGCATCGGTGAAATCGTTGGCGGTTCGCAGCGCGAGGAACGCCTCGAACGCCTCGTACAGCGCATGCACGACATGCACATCCCCGAAGCCGAACTCTACTGGTACCTCGACACCCGCCGCTTCGGCAGCTGCCCCCACGCCGGCTTTGGCCTCGGCTTCGAACGACTCGTGTTGTTCGTCACCGGAATGACCAATATCCGCGACGTGATCGCCTTCCCGCGCTACCCGGGCAACGCCGAGTTTTGATGTTCAAATCGGGCAGTTCATGCGAAGATGACGTTTGGATGACACGAAGGGCGAATTTTTTTTCGCCGAAAAAGTGACTAAAACAACCCGAAATGCGTCAAAAAGGGTCCTTTTCAGGAAGTGAACAAAACTTTTTTGGTCCCCCCCCTTGCGCACAGGGTTAAGAGAATCTTAAATTGCATTGTTTTTCCAACGTTTTAATCCAACCATGAACATTCGCCCGCGACTAAATTTATCCTGACCTGTCGCCGGTTATTGTGCCATACAACTGATGCTCCACACCAGGTTTTAATCCTTCGATTGCTCCCGAAATCCCCAGATTACAGAAGGTACGAACTTGAACAATTTGCAGTCAGATGTCTAATTACACTTTGCGAATGAGTGATTTACACACCAACCTGACATTACCATCCGACCCTAAAAACGTTGAAAAAGTTGAGCCGTTTGTCGACGAGGTAGTTACCCGGTACGGGCTTTCGCCCGATCTCCACGGCAGCATCCTCGTCAGCCTGACCGAAGCCGTCACCAACGCCATTTTGCATGGCAACAGCTGCGACCGGAGCAAAGTCGTCAATATTTCGCTCCGCCGCCAGAAAGACGCGCTCTCGATCTCCGTCTCTGACGAAGGCCCCGGATTCAACCCCTGCGAAGTGCCAGACCCTACCACACCGGAATGTCTGGACAAATGCGGCGGACGCGGTCTTTACCTGATGCGGCAACTCAGCGACGATTGTCGCTTCACCCGCGGCGGAAGTACGGTCGAAATGCGGTTTAAATTAGGTTGATTAACATGTTTTTTTCTTTCCCGGCGCAGCCGGCAGCAACGACGGGGCGGTTTTAAAACCGCCCCGTCGTTATTTTTGCACCATGCAATTCCCTCCTCTTCCTCCCGATGCCCAGGAAACGCCCGAACAGGCCGTCCATTTCCATTTTGAAGACGTTGAATTCGATCTGCCCGATTCCGAAGGCCTGACCGCCTGGCTGCTGGGCATTGCCCGCAACGAAGGCAAACCCTTTTTCGAAGTCAATTATATTTTTTGCTCCGACGAATACCTCCGGAAAGTCAATGTCGAATACCTCGACCACGATTATTACACCGATATCATCACGTTTCCCTACGGCGAACCGGGTGAAATCCACGGCGACCTGTTCATCAGCAGCGAACGGGTGGCCGAGAATGCCCAAACCCTGGGCGTACCTTTTTTACAGGAACTCTGCCGGGTAATGGCGCACGGTGTGTTGCATCTGGCCGGCTATGGCGACAAAGCGCCCGAAGAAGAAGCCCTGATGCGGCAAAAAGAGGATTTTTATTTGCAGCAACTGCCCCGCTGATTCTACACCCTTATTTTTGTCCCATGTCACATTCACTTTCGCTTCCGCCCGAACTCGAATCCTATCGCGAGCAACTGCTTGCCACCCGCAGCGCTTTTATCCGCGTCGAGGCGCTACCCTCTGGCGCCACGAAACTGTGGGAGAGCAAAGTGGGCGGATTGCCATACCTGCCCAAAGGCGCCGTTTGGCCCACTGCGCCCGACGGCCGCAACCTGTTTTTCCTGGCCCAGCTCAATTTTGCCGAAATGCCCCGGCTGGCGCCATTCCCCGAAAGAGGCATCGTCCAGTTCTATATTTACGACGACGACCTGTACGGCATGGACTTCGACGATGGCGAAAACCCTGATACGTTTCGCGTGTTGTACTTCCCCGAAGTGATCGAAAACGAGGCGGAATTGCAAACCAATTTTCCGCCGCTGCGCGACTACGACCTGCTGCCCCACCATCCCGATGTGTCGCACCCGCTGCGTTTCAGGCTGGAAGAAGAATATATGCCCTCCACCGACTACCAGTTCTGGCAGCGCTTCGGGGCCGATTTTTTCCAGCAATTCGGCGCGCAGGAGTGGTCGCTGACCGATACCTTCAACAAAACCGTGCGCGCCGACGGTCATAAAGTGGGCGGCTATGCCTACTTCACCCAGGACGATCCGCGCCGCGCCGACGACCCCATGCTGTTGCTGTTTCAACTCGATTCGGACGAACAAATGGATCTCATGTGGGGCGATATGGGCGTCGGGCACTTCTTTATCAGGGAAAAAGACCTGGTAAAAGGAGATTTTTCAAAGGTGTTGTATGATTGGGATTGCTTGTAGTGCACATCATACAACGATCCAAAATCACACGCTATGAAATTCAAAATCCTGCCAATCCTGCTCCTCACGCTGTTGTTTTACAGCCTTTGGGCGCTCCCGGAGCCGGCCCCTGTTGCCGGTTTTTCTCCGCCCGTCAGTCATGAGATATGGGACCGTCTTTTGCACCGCCACGTCAAACAAAACGGATTTGTCGACTACAAAGGCATGGTTCGCGACAGCGCCGAGCTTACGCAATACCTCGCGCTGCTCTCCGCTGCTGATCCGAAGGCCGAAAACTGGTCGAGGGAAGAGAAAATGGCCTTCTGGATCAATGCTTACAATGCATTTACCGTCAAGCTGATTGTAGATCATTATCCTGTGGGCAGCATCAAGGATATCAAGCGGGGCATTCCTTTCGTCAATACCGTTTGGGATATAAAATTCATTCGTATCGGCGGCGAGACCTACGATTTAAACAACATCGAGCATGGCATTTTGCGCCCCGTGTACAAGGATGCGCGCATTCATGCGGCCGTCAATTGCGCCTCTTATTCCTGTCCGCCGCTGCGCGAAGAGGCTTACGTGGCCGAACGCCTGGATGCGCAGCTTAGCGACGCCATGCGCCGGTTTGTCAACGACCCGCTGCGTAACCGCGTGGGAGCGAAGCGGGCAGAGGTGTCGGAAATTTTCAAATGGTACCGGGGCGACTTCGTGCGAGAAACGGGATCGCTTCGCGCCTGGCTCAACCGTTATGCAGACCAAAAACTGGATGCAAACGGGCGCATTTCCTATCTGGAATATCAATGGAGCCTTAACGATGTGAAATGAACATAGTCATTCTCGGCAATGGTATCAGCGGAATTACGGCAGCCCGCCACATCCGCAAACGGAGCGACCACGACATCACGGTCGTTTCAGAAGAATCCGACTATTTTTTTAGCCGCACGGCACTGATGTATGTCTACATGGGGCACATGCGGCAGCAGGACGTGCAGCCTTACGAAAACTGGTTTTGGGCTAAAAACCGCATTAATCTTGTCCGCGCGCGGGTACAAAGTGTTGATTTTGAGGCAAAAACTTTGCATGCCTCGGATCGCCGGGTCATTCCATACGACCGCCTCGTGCTGGCGACCGGCTCCCGATACAACAAATTCGGATGGCCCGGAGAGACCCTCGACGGCGTTCACGGGTTGTACCACTGGCAAGACCTGGAAGCGATGGAACGGCACAGCGCCGGACTGCAACGGGCCGTTGTCGTGGGCGGCGGGCTCATCGGTATTGAAATGGCGGAGATGTTTCATGCCCGGCATATTCCGGTGAGCTTTCTGGTGCGCGAAAAGAGTTTTTGGGACGCCGTGTTGCCTCCCCAAGAATCGCAGATGGTCAACCGTCACTTGCACGAGCATGGCATCGATCTACGG
>JADZFP010000056.1 GCA_020849825.1 Saprospiraceae bacterium | reverse complement strand
ATTCGGACCAGCTCTTCGTACACCCGAATGGGCGATGAACCGGTTGCCAGCCCCAACACGATCTGTTCGCCGTCCTGCTGCTTTTGCCGGATGGCGAGCGCTATGGTACGTGCCACGTGGCGCGACGCTTCGCCGGGGTCGGCCCAAATCTTGACGGGCATTTTTTCTACACTTTCGAGCTCGAATTTGAGGTAGCCGGCGGAGGATTTTTCCTTGTTTGTCATGGTTGTCAAAATTGGTTTGCCCGACAAAAGTAGGCTAAAATTTCACTCCGTTAACGTTAACGGAGTGAAATTTATGACAAATTTTCGAGATGTTGCCTTTGCAAAACAAAACGGCAGGGCGCTCGTCAAAATCGAGCGGCCTGCCGGAAGGGTAAAAGTCAGGAAAATGAATTCGGAAGATCAGACGCCGTATCGGGAGCAAATGGGGCAATCTTCTTTTTTATGCCCACGCGCCGGACAGTATTGCCGGCCGAAAAAGATGATCTGGAGGTGCAGTTTGTTCCAGCTCGATTCCGGGAATAGCGCTTTCAGGTCGCGTTCGGTTTTTTCCACACTTTTGCCATCGCTCAGGCCCCAGCGCGCCGCCAGGCGATGGATGTGGGTGTCGACGGGGAATGCCGGCACGCCGAATGCCTGCGACATCACGACCGAAGCCGTCTTGTGGCCCACGCCGGGCAGGGCTTCCAGGGCTTCAAAACTGTTGGGCACCTTGCCGCCGTGTTGATCGATGATGATTTTTGAAAGCCCCCAAATCGCTTTTGATTTGGCTGGCGACAGACCGCAGGGCAGGATGATCTCCCTGATTTCTTCTACCGACAATTTGATCATATCGGCCGGGTTGTCGGCCTTGGCGAAGAGTTTGGGCGTAATTTGAGTGACGCGCTCGTCGGTGCATTGCGCCGACAAAACAACAGCGACCAGCAACGTGTAGGCATCCCTGTGTTGCAGTGGAATGGGCGTCTCGGGGTACAAGTCGTCGAGCATCCGGGCGATTTCCCGTGCTTTTTCTTTGTTATTCATAGCCTTTCAATGCCGGAAATGACGGAAACCGGTCATCACCATCGCCATGCCGCGTTCGTCGCAGGCATCGACAGAGTCCTGGTCTTTCATCGAACCGCCGGGTTGAATGACGGCAGTGATGCCTGCTTCGTGGGCGATTTCCACACAGTCGGGGAAAGGGAAAAAAGCATCGGAAGCCATTACGGCGCCGTTCAGATCGAAGCCGAAGGAACGTGCTTTTGCAATGGCCTGGCGCAGCGCATCGACGCGCGAGGGTTGGCCGCAGCCCATGCCGATGAGCTGACGCTCTTTGACCAGGGCGATCGCGTTGGATTTGAGGTGTTTGACGCATTTTACGGCAAACAGCAATTCTCCCACTTCCTTGGGCGTAGGGGAGCGTTTGGTGACCGGTTTGAGGTCGGCCTCGGTCTCGGTTTTGAGATCGGTATCCTGTTCGACCACGCCGTTGAGCAGGCTGCGGAAACTGCGTGGATTTATTTCAAAAGTTTTGATTTTCAGTAAAATGCGCTGGTCTTTTTTACGCAGCAATTCAAGCGCGTCGGGGGCGAAATCGGGTGCGATGAGCACTTCGTAGAAGAGTTTGTTGATCTCCTGAGCCGTTTCCAGATCGACGGTCGTATTGGTAATAAAAATACCGCCAAACGCCGAGGTCGTGTCGCAGGCCAGCGCAGCCTGCCAGGCTTCCAAAAGGGTGTTACGGCGAGCGACACCGCAGGCATTGGTGTGTTTGAGAATGGCAAAAGTGGGCTTTCCGGCGTGGAATTCGCGCATCAGCGCCACAGCCGCATCGATGTCGACGAGGTTGTTATAGGAAATCGACTTTCCGTTGAGTTTGTCAAAAACCTGCTCGAAATCGCCGAAAAATACCCCTTTCTGGTGCGGGTTTTCGCCGTAACGCAAAATGTCGGAGCGGTGAATGGAGTATTTGAAGGAGATATCGGTCGTGCCTTCATTGAACCAGTTGAAGATGGCGATATCGTAGTTGGAAGTCACTTTGAAGGCGCGCCGGGCAAATTCGCGGCGGTTGTCGGCCGTGAAGAGGCCGTTTTGCTGGCTGAGCAATTCGAAAAACAGGGCGTAATCGTCCTGAGAAGGTACGATCACCACGTCGTTCCAGTTTTTGGCTGCTGCCCGGATCAGGGATACGCCGCCGATGTCGATTTTTTCGATGATTTCGGCGGGGTCGTCGGTTTTGGCGACGGTATCCTCGAAGGGATAAAGGTCTACGATCACGCAGTCGATTTCCGGGATGTTGTATTGTTCGAGTTGGGACAAGTGCGCTGTTTCGCGGCGTGCCAGAATACCGCCGAATACCGCCGGGTGCAGGGTTTTTACCCTTCCGTCGAGGATGCTCGGGTAGCCTGTCAGACTTTCCACGGCAACGGCAGGGATACCGAGTTTTTCAATAAAAGTTTGGGTGCCGCCGGTGCTGTAAAGGGTTACGCCGAGTTCATGCAAGCGGCGAATGATGGGTTCCAGGCCATCTTTGGAATAAACGGAGACCAGGGCCGATCGCAACTGACGATCTGGCTGAGGGGGTGTATTCGACTTATTTTTCATGCTGTAAATTTGAAGCCGCAAAAGTAGCCCATTATGGCCAAGAAGGACGGTTCATGCCAAACATTCTCGAATTTTTAGCCCATACGCATCAATCCTGGATTCATCCCCGCGGTCGGGCGGCAACCCGTTTTCTGCTCGACCGACTGGCGGCGGCGCCCCACGACAAATTGCTTGAAATCGGCTTCGGCACAGGGCAAACGCTGGTCGAAGCTGCGTTGCGCTGGCCGGGCTCCCGGCTGTGGGGAGTCGAGCAGTCGAGGGCCATGTACGAAACGGCCGGCCGGCGCTTGCATTTTTGCGGCATCGCCCGGGCCCAGCTTTCGATGATCGGAGATGGACAGGCGATGCCTTTTACCGACGGCTTTTTTGATGCGGTGTACGCGGAGTCGGTGCTGGCAATTTTACCCGATGCAACTATTGAAACTTATTTCCGGGAGATTAACAGGGTGCTCCGGCCGGGCGGTGTTTTTTTGAACAATGAATCGCTCTGGCTCGACGGACTTCCGGTTGCCCGAAGGCGCGAGATCAATCGCATTTGTATGGAAAGTTTTGGTATCCGGCAGGCGTCGGAGCGATGGGCGACAAAGGAAAACTGGCTTCTGTTGGCAGAAAAATCCGGATTCGTCGTCACAGAGACGGCGCCGCTTGCGGCACTACGGCCGGTTTCGAGGTGGTCGTTGCAGCCGCCATTGCGCTCAACGATTTTTTCGGCCTTGGGCTGGATGCGCAGAACTTTCCGTCCGGCCTTGCATGCCCGGCGGCGCGCATTTCTGACAGCGCAAAAAGAGATGAACCGACAAGGCCCGATTCTCGAAGCCTGGCTGTTTCATTTTACCAAGCCGGCAACTCAAAATACGCAACTCCGGCCCCATAAACCTTCATAAACCCTATAAACCTCATAAACCCCCAAAAGAATGTTTATTTGAGATGTAATATATTGCCCATGTGGTAGCAGGACCGGCACCGGGGTTCGTATTGTTCTTTTTCCCCCAGCAGTACCACGGCATCGCCTTCGGCCAGACGGAAGGAATGGGTGGCCAGGTTGCCGCAATGGACACAAATGGCGTGTACTTTGGTGACATATTCGGCGATCGCCAGCAATTTGGGCATTGGCCCGAACGGAACTCCCCGGTAATCCATATCCAGACCCGCCACCACGACCCGGATACCCCTCAGGGCCAGTTGCTGGCAAACTTCGACAATACCCTCGTCGAAAAACTGCACTTCGTCGATGCCAACCACGGTGGTATGGTCGTTTATTTCCAGCAGTTTTTCAGAATGTTCAACCGGAGTGGCCAAAACACTGGTCGTATCATGTGAGACAATACTGGATTCGTCGTAGCGCGTATCGATCCTGGGTTTGAACACTTCTACTTTGAGCGAAGCGATTTTGGCGCGTTTGAGCCGGCGGATGAGTTCTTCGGTTTTGCCGGAAAACATACATCCGCAGATCACTTCAATCCAGCCAGAGCGCTGGCCTTTAAAATGAGGTTCGAGAAACATGAAAAAAAACGAGTTGTAGTTGGCTGAACTTTTTGAAATTCGCCGTGAAAATAATCACCTCCCCGGGGTTGGGTAAATTATACCCTGTTCCGAATCTTGAACATCGAAAAAATGGATCTGTTAAAAGCCAAAATTTACCTCGACAAGATCAATCGCGAGTTTGCGCGCATGGGTAAAGACCCGGAAAATGTCGCCCGTATCGATATCGACATTATGTTGTCGTACGTCCGGGAGTTTTACGACACTTTCCTGGAAGAGAAAAGTGCGCCTGTTGTCGCGGCGCCGGCGCCCAAACCCGAGGCGCCAAGCCGGCCGGTTCATACGCCGCCAGCCGAGCCGCCCGCTCCCAAGCAGGCCGATCCGCCGCCACCGCCGGCTCCTGCGCCGCCTCCCGCACCGCCCGCTCCCAAGCAGGCCGATCCGCCGCCACCGCCGGCTCCTGCGCCGCCTCCCGCACCGCCCGCTCCCGAGCCGGTACCGGTAGTCGTTGTTCGGCCGCCCGAGCCGCCTGCGCCGCCGCCTGTACCGCCCGTCGAGGAAAAACCCTCCCTGGCTTCTGCGCCGCCCACGCCCGAACCTGCCCGCCCCAGCGGCGCCCACCACGGGCACCATCACGTACCGCCCGAAGCCGAAGCTTTGTTTGAACAAAAACAGGCCAAGGAACTGTCCGAGAAACTGTCGGAACTGCCCATCGCCGACCTCCGCAAGGCCATTGCCCTCAACGACCGCCTGTTGCTCACCCGCGAATTGTTCGGCGGCGATGCCCAGGCGTTTGAAAATGCCATCAGTGCGCTCAACAGTTTCGTGGGCTTCGATCAGGCCAAACATTATTTGATCGAAAACTGCGTGATGCGCTATCACTGGACGGAAAAGAAGCATCAGGAAACGGCCCGCAACTTTATCAAATTGGTGCGCAGGCGTTATAAATAAACCTTGCAATGAAAAAAATACTCGTGGTCGGGCAAGGCATCGCCGGAACCGCCATGACCTGGGCGCTCCGGCAACGGGGCGCCCAGGTGCATTTGATCGATTCGGATGCGCCAACCAGTTCGTCGCGTGTGGCGGCCGGGATCATTAATCCGGTTACGGGAAAGCGTTTTGTGAAGTCCTGGGGCGTGGAATCCTTTCTGCCGGCTGCCCGATTGTTTTACAAAAGCCTGGAAGATTACCTCGGCATTTCATTTTGGCACGAAACGCCGATCCTGCGCCTGTTGCGCGCCACGCAGGAAGTCAACGACTGGTCGTCGCGTTGCGGAATGCCCGATTATGCGGAATGGCTGGGCGAGCGAGCATACGCCGGCACCTGGTTGCCGTACCTGCATGCCGGTTTTTCATTCGGTGAAATACGAAACAGCGTCCGGGTGGACTTTTCTCAATTGCTCCCTGCTTTTCGCAGTAAAATGGCGGAAGAGGGGGGATTTTCAGTGCAAACATGGTCGTACGAACAGTTCGACCGGCAAGCTAGTGTTTTTGATGCCCTTGTTTTATGTGAAGGATGGAGTGCCATGAACAATCCGTTTTTTCCGGACCTGGCCTGGCAAGTGGTGAAAGGGGAGGCTTTTATTATCCGGTTTGCGACCGAATCCGGCCTGAATACGCCGCGAGAAATGCTCAAAAAAGAAGCCATCGTCGTCCCTATCGGCGATGGGCTGTACTGGGCAGGCGGCACGTACAACTGGACCTTCGACGACGAGAATCCGACCGAAGGGGAAAAGGAAATCCTGTTGGGACGCTTGCGCGACATGCTCGCCGTGCCATTTGAAATTGTGGCGCACAGGGCGGCAGTACGGCCTGCCACCAAAGACCGGCGTCCGTTTTTGGGCCGAAGTCCGCTGAACGACAAAGTATTTATTTTCAATGGTCTGGGGACTAAAGGCGCGTTGCTGGCCCCTTATTGGGCACAACACCTGGCCGAACATTTGCTGAATGGCGCCTCGCTCGACCCGGAAGTGGATATCCGGCGTTTTAAAGCCTGACCGGGCGCTCAAAAAACTTGTGGAAAAATAACACCTGATAGTCGACGGCATTACCCCAGTATTCGCCGTTGTGCTCGCCCGGCCGCTCGGTGTATTCATGCGGAATACCGGCTTTCAGCAGTTTTTCATGCATTTTACGGTTGGCTTTCAGGAAAAAGTCGCCGTCGCCGCAATCGATGATGAGGTCCATGGGAACGCCTTCGATCAGCGGGATCAGGTTGACAACCGAGTTGTTTTTCCAGTTGTCCCAATGCCGCGCCGGATTGCCCAGTACGCCTTCCAAATCCCAGTCGTTTTTGCGAAAAGGCTGTAAATCAAGCCCGCCCGCCATGCTTCCGGCGGCCCCGAAAAGGTCGTGATGACGAAAAGCCAGCGACAGGGCGCCGTGACCGCCCATGCTCAGGCCAGCAATGGCGCGCCCTTCGCGTTCTCGACGGGTGTGGTAATAATAGTCGATAAACGGCACCACTTCTTGTGTGATGTGCGTGTCATAACGCACGGTCGAATCGACGGGGCTGTCGAGATACCAGCTGTCGTAACCCCCGTCGGGGCACACGATCAGCATTTGGTAGGTGTCGGCCAGGTGGCGTAAATGCGGGGCGTCGGTCAGCCAGGCGGCGAAGTTGCCGCTCCAGCCGTGCAGAAGGTACAAGACAGGGTAGGGGTCATGCCGAAACGAGTAGTTGTCGGGCCGTATCACAAGGCATTTGACCGCCTTGTGCATCGAGGGGCTGTTGATTTCCAGGGTGTCGACCTGGCCGGCGTGCAGACGATCGAGGCCGAGAAAGAGACTGATAAACAAGATATAAGCGCGCAAAGTCAAAAAAATAGAGGATGGTTTGAAGCGGTGAAAGTAAGGGCATGGCGCATTTGAGACAAAATATTGGCGCGCTGTGGTAACAAAAAAAAGCAGGCCCGGATATCAGGGCATGTCAGTTACAATTCAACTCCTGTCATTTCACAAAGTACCTCAACCATGGCGCCTTCCTTCCGGGGACAAGGATGGGCGGCGCCTCATTTTCCAGGTTCAAACTATGAAAAACATTCTATTCGCATTGCTTGCGCTCATGGCAAGCCCCTTGCTCGCTCAAAACCTCAACACGATGTGCGGCAACGGCAATTTCGAGAGCGGCTCGATCGACCCTGCCGAATGGAGCGGCAGTTACGGCAATTTCTCCACCAACTCGTGCAATTATCCGGTTGGGTCTAACAACGGCTTTTCCTCCAACGCCGACGTGAATCAGAACGACGGCAACCAAACAGTCGTAGCCGCGGGCAACGACCCGATTATTTCGGTCCTGTCGACCGTGCCGCCATACCCGACAACCAACAACTATTCCCTTCGCCTGGGCAATGCAGCGCCCTGTTTCGGCGAAGAATCGATCAGCAAAACTTTTGTGGTTGGTCCCGGCGACAGATACCTGCGGTTCTGGTACGCTTACGTGGGGGATTTTACCCACGCCAATGGCGCACCAAGTGCGGTTACGCCCTTGTTCAGCGTCACTTTGTACGACAACACGCAGTCGCACGATTACAGCCATCTGGTCAATCTCGGCAACGGCTCAAACGTCCTGATGGCGACTACTGCCGACAATTTCGTCGTGAAATACAACAACCAATGGGTGTATAAAATCTGGACCTGTGTCGAAATCCCGCTGGATTCGATGGCCAACAGCAACGTCACCCTGACTTTTTACAACAGAGATTGCACAGCCGGCGCACATGCCGGATATACCTACATCGACAACCTTTGCCTCGACTGCTTTGGCGACCCCTCGGGTAGTTTCCAGCTCGATCAGGACAATTCCGATACCTGCGGCCTGCCCGGACAAATTTGTTTCAACTACACCCTGCCCGACAACGGGGCCAATACCGGTAATTGCCAGATCGACCTGACCATTTACCAGAACGGATTGCCGCTGGCCCTGTTCAACAGCCCTGTACTGACCTCGGGTACGCAATATTGCTTCCCTTTGACTACGGGCAATCTTTCGTCGCTCAACAACGGTTTGGGCGGGTTCGACTTTGCCGCTACTGCCCATTTCTCCATCACCGATGCACTTGGAAACACCCAGTTGTTGCCCGATAAAGTGCTGGGCAGCGCTCCGGACGGGGTGGATTCCGGGGCAAATAACGATTTTGATTTCATCTGTGGCGGCAGCGCCAATTGCGATTCGCTGAGCGTTAGCGTCACCGATCTCGGCGGCGACCAATGCTGCTATCGGGTCGATTTGCACAACCATCAAAATCTTCCCATCGCTTATATGGAAGCGACGGTCAACGGCGACTGGGCATTTGCTACGGGCTACTCGGCCGGCGCGCCATTTTTGTGGTCGCCGACGGCGCCCGGACCCAATTCGCTCCCGATTTCCATCACTTCGCCGGCAGGGGCCAATTCCATTCCGCAGGGCGATTACGCGGACGCTTTGAATTTTTGCCTCGAACCTGTTCGCCCCAATACGACCGCACCGCAAATTCTGGTATTTACCTGGTATACACCTGCGCCCGGGGGGCAAGGTTTTATGCCGGTGTGCAGCGACACGATCGTGCGGCAGTGTCAGCCAGTGGTCGATCAACCCTGTGTGACGGTATCTGCCGGGCAGATCAATTGTAATCCGGAGAATCCGTACGAGTATCTGGTGAGTTTTCAGGTGACGAATAACAGCGGATTTACCGCTACGCACGTAACGCTCGACAACCGTTCCGACCCGGTCAACGTCGGTGTCAGCGCCTGCCATGCCAGTTCGCACCGGCCTGCTATTATCATGCCAGTGTCGCCGGCTTTGCCCGATAACGCTACGTCGGGGCCCTTGTGCGTAAAATTTACCAGTCTGACGCCAATTCTTTCACCGACGAACCTGACGCTCACGATCGGTCTGATGAGCCCGACCTCATGCTGCCACAATGAAGAGCCGTTGAAACTGGTTTTGCAGCCCTGTTGCGACCCTTGTCGGGACATCAAACTGACCAGCAACCCGATCAATTTGGGCCAGGACGATCAGTGCTGCCATAGTCTTGATATCGAAAACGACTGCGCGTACAGGTTTTTCCACAAAATGGAACTCGATATCGTGACGCCGGGCATTCAATTCGGATACCACGCACTGGGAGGCCCCAATGCCGGCGACTGGAACATAACGGCTTCTACGCCTGTGAGCCTGAGTTTTGCCCTGAACGGCGCCAACTACATCCCCAAGGGCACGACCATGGACCTCGTCCAGTTTTGCCTCGACAACATCGACCAGCCTTCCGAAACGCCGCAACGCATTGCCGTAAAATGGTTTACGCTGAATGCGCAGGGCCTCGACAGCCTGGCTTGTACCGATACGCTGACGTTCAACTGCGTGCCCCGAATCGATAATGAATGTTTGGAAATAAGCGATCAAAAACTCGAATGTTCGCCCAACGACAGCATGTACTGCTACACGTTCACGGTAAAAAATACCTCGTCGATCCCCTTTGGCGCAACCAATCTCGACCTGTTCGAAGTCAGCGGCGCGTACATCGACTTCGTCGGCTCCGGGGGCACGTTCCCGCTGCCGCCGCTGAACACGGGCGATACGATCCGCCTGACGGTATGTTTCGACGCATCGCCATTCCCAATAGCAGAGGATTTTCTGGTATTCCAGTACCGGTTGCGCTATTTGATGGGCGACACCTGCTGCTATGAAAGTGCACTGGATACCATCGCCGTACCGAATTGCTTCGATTCGATTTGTCCGCCGACCTGCTGCTGCTATCCCTCCAATATCGTGTTGCCCACGGGTCTGTCGCCCAACAACGACGGTTTTAACGACGAATTCGTCATCACAGGAATCGACCGCTGCAACAAGGTCACCCTGACCGTATACAACCGCTGGGGCAATATCGTGTGGAAAAAAGATCAGTACGACAACAGCTGGGCCGGCACCAACCAGCAAGGCGATGAACTGCCGCAGGGCACCTATTACGTGTTGCTGACGCTCCACGACAGCGGCGCCAACATGTCGGGTTTTATCGACCTGCGAAGACAGTAAAGTGGCAATAGCGGCATTTTTTCATGGGCGGGGAATAGAGCCCCCGCCCGATTTTCCTCATCAAGCAATCTTTCACCATGCGCAACATACTTTTCCTTCCTGTTCTTTTCCTGCTTTCGATGCCGCTTACGGCTCAGCAGGACGCCATGTTCACCCGCAACACCTTCAACAGCATGTACCTGTTCGGCAACCCGGCCTATTGCGGGGTGCACGGTTATTGGACCACCAATGCCCTTTACCGCACCCAATGGCTCGGTTTCGACGGTGCGCCGCAAACCATGTACCTGGGCGCCGAGGGCATGGTAGGCAGGCGGCAAAACGCCGGGCTCGGCTTTTCGCTCATGCACGATAAAATCGGCCTTGACCGAATGACCCATTTATCGGCCAACTACGCCTATCATATCCGGATGGACAAGGACCAAACCCTGTCGCTGGGACTGAAAGCCGGGGCTTTTTACTACAAATCACTGCTCGGCTCGGCGATCCTCGACGACAATGGCGATCCGGTGTATTCATCCGGCGATGTTCAGGGTGTGGTGCCGCAGCTCGGCGTGGGGGCGTACTGGTACACTCCTGATTTCTTTGCCGGGGTTTCCATGCCAACCTTGTTTGCTTTCGACAACCGCAACGACGGGCTGAATTTCACGCCCCTCGGCAACGGCATTCAACGGATGCACCTCAATGCCTATACCGGTTACGTGTTTCACCTCGACAACCGTATCGACCTCAAGCCATCCGTTTTGTTGAAATACCAGCCCTCGGCGCCGCTTGAAGCCGACATCAACCTTAATGTCTGGTTCAATAACGTCATCGCTTTCGGCGCTTCCTATCGTACCAACGACGCCGTGTCGATCATGATCGAAGTGCCGATCAACAAACGGCTGTCCGTGGCATACGCATTCGATCATACCATTACGCCCATCCGGAATGTGTCCGACGGCACGCACGAGATCATGGTCGGGTATAATTTCATCGATGACCTGCGCGTCACTGGCGTGCGGCGCAATCCGGGCCGGTTCTGATTTTAGGAATTTTAAAACCTGTTGAAAATGAAAAAATTAGTGTTTATACTTTGGCTGTTGTCGCCCCTGGGGCTTTTGGCCCAGCGCAACCTGGAAAAAGCCAATGAGGCGTACGAGCATTTCGAATACGCCCGCGCCATCGAGTTGTACCTGAAAGTGCTCGACGATGGTGACAACCCCGAAGCGGCTGAAAAACTGGCCCATAGTTACCGTCTTACACAGCAGTATAAAAATGCCGAAAAGTGGTATGCCGCAGTAGTTGAGTCGCCGTTCGGCAACCCCGACAACCGCCTTTACTACGCGCAAATGCTGCTGTGTACCCAGCAACGAGACGCTGCCGACCGGCAGGCCCAGTTGTTTCTGGAAAACAAACCCGGCGATCCGCGCGGACTTGCGCTCCGGCAGGCCGTACACGAGATGGAGCTTTTTTACAAAAATGAAGGCCGGTACGAACTGCGTCCTGCGCCGTTCAATACGCCCGATGCGGCCGAATTTGCCCCTGTATGGTATGCCGACGGGCTGGTATTCAGCTCCGATCGCAAGGGGGCAGGCGACCGCAACGATGCGGGTTCGGGTCGTTCGTTCACCGGACTTTATTTTGCCCGGCAGGGAACTGCCCAGGCCGAACCCCTGCGCGGTGGCGTCAACGGCGCCTTCCACGACGCGGCAGCCGCTTTTTCGGCCGATGGACAAGTCATGTTTTTTACCCGCAACAGTCAGAACAAAAGCAGGGGCGACGTACTCTACCTCAGTTTGCAGCAAGCCGAGCTGGTTGGTGGAAAGTGGCGGATTGGGGGCGCTTTGTCGTTCAATTCCAGAGAATTCAACAGCGGCTACCCCGCGCTCGGCCGCGATGGTCAAACCCTGATTTTCGCCAGCGACCGACCCGGTACGCTCGGTTCTTTCGACCTGTTTATCAGCCGAAAAACGGGCGGGGTATGGTCGGAACCCCAATCGCTGGGATCGGTGATCAATACACCCGGCGCCGAACTTTGGCCCTTTCTCACCGAAGACGGAAGCCTGGTTTTTGCCTCCGACGGGCACCCGGGAATCGGGGGGCTCGACCTGTTTCTCTGCAAATTTGAAAACGGCGCCTGGCAAAAGCCTCAAAACCTTGGCTTTCCGATTAATTCGCCGTTCGATGATTTCAGCCTGATTGGCAAGGGGGATCTTTCAGAAGGCTGGTTTGCCAGCAACCGCAACAACGAGAATGGCACCGACGATATCTACGCATTTAAGCAGCTCCGCCCGGCCAATGAAATGACGGTGCAGGTCGTGGATAAATTTACCAGGATTCCGCTTCCGGGTGTCGAAGTTGAAGTGCGCGACCTCAGCAGCGGCGATGTGATGAAAAGTGTTACCAACGCCCAGGGACAGTGTGTCGTACCCATAAAACCCAACCGGAAATACGAAATCAAAGGCGTCAAAAACGGCATCGCTACGAATACCGTGCTGAAAGAAGCGGGCCCTTT
>JADZFP010000055.1 GCA_020849825.1 Saprospiraceae bacterium | reverse complement strand
TTCAGGGCTTGTTCCTCGAAACTTTGGTAATCAAATTCTTCTTTCTTTTTCCCTTTCATAATTGACTGTGTAAATTTGGTGAAAAGTTCCTGCTTTTTTCACCTGACACAGAATTCTGAACAGTCTCAAGATGTCAGGCGTAAACAAATGGCGGCGGAATTTTTTGGGCCATCTGTTCCGCTTGTTTTTAAGCATGCGCGGCCGGTATACTTTTTTGAACGCGGCGCGCTATGGGATTTTTGGCGAGGCGACGAGACTGTTCAGAATTCTGTGTCAGGTGAAAAGTTCCTGCTTTTTTCACCTGACACAGAATTCTGAACAGTCTCGAAGAATTACTTTAAAAAATGTATAGCCCCCAATTCCCTAATCCGTCAACCCCTCCTCTTTCATAAATTTCGCCGCACCATCGAGCTCCTCATAAAAATCGGCGCCGTATTTCCTCACGATAGCTTCTTTCAGAAACTGGTACACCGGCACCTGCTCTTTTTTGCCCAGCTCGCAGGCGGCGGAGCAAATATCCCAGCGGTCGTAGTTCAGGGCTTCATACCCGGCGGCGGCGTTTTTGAGTACCCGGATCGGGTAAAGATGGCAGGAAACCGGCTTTCTGAAATCAATCGCCCCGGCTTTCCAGGCCGCTTCGATCCCGCATTGCGCAATGCCCTGCGCATTGATGGTCATATAGGCGCAAGGGCCGTTGTCGATCAGCGGCGTGCCCCATTCGCGGGATATTTCGTACCAAACGGCTGTGCCCTGCTTTTCGATCTCCCGAATGCCGGCCGGACTTAAAAACGGCTTGACGGCCTCGTATATCTCCTTCAAAACCGGCAGTTCGGCTTCTTCCAGCGGCGCGCCGGAATCGCCCTCCCAGCAGCAGGCGCCCTTGCAGGCTTCGAGATTGCAGATAAAATGCTCGTTTACAAGGTCGTCGCTGACAATCTTATCCTGAACTATAATCATGATCGGGTAGTGGTTATTTGCCGGTGAGCTTGTGCAATACTTCCTCCATGCGCCGCCGGGTTTCGCGTTTGCGCACCACCGAGGGCGGCGCCGCGCGCTCGGCGCAATCGGCCAGGGCACAGCGCTCGCAGGTGACGTTGACGCGCTGGCGCGGGATGGCCGCATCGTTCCAGAACCGGATCGTGCGCCGCGCATCCTGATCGAGCAGGATGCCCAGCGTAACGCTGACGTTGCGGTTGGGCGTGGGATAGCCGGGTTTGGCCACGGCAAAACACAGGTACTCCTCCCCGGAATCGATAAACTGGGCGCGTTGTACCCCGGCGATCCAGTCCGTGTCGGGGCGGCCGGCTTCCTGCTGACGCTCGCGCAGGTCGTCGAGCAGGGTCAGCGATAGCCAGCGCCGGCAATAATGCTCGTTGAGCCCGGAGGCGTGCGGCTGGTGGCGGCGATTGAGGTGAAGTTCTTTGTCCATATCGAACCCGTCGCGGTCGAGATCGTGGATAAAACGCTGGAAAAAGACCTTGTGCAGGTTAAATTCCTTTGACAGGACGTTGAAGCGCTGAAACAATACTTCGGGACTGGCCTGATACTTGGCCAGCATTTCGAGCAGCAGGGGGCCGTTCCAGCGCGTTTGTTCGAAAAAAGTGCGCAGGTCTTTGACAAAAGCCTGGCGGTTGATCAGGATGGCGACGGAGAAATAAGCCGCGCGGTAATTGTTCAGCACTTCTTCGAAAGAACGCACCCGCATGAGGTTGGAGGCCAGGGGGCGGTCGTCGAGTTCGAGGACGTTGAAACCCAGTTCCTTGCCCAGTTGAAACGCGCGTTGCCGCTCGCTGAGCCTGGGGTTGAGCAGCAGGCGTTTTTTATGAGGAATAAACACCGAGCGCAGGCTCGCCAGTTCGGGGTATTTGTCGAGGCCCTCGTCGTCGAATTTATAGCCGAATCGTTTTTTCAAAATTTTGGCCAGTTGCTCGGCCGGTACGCCGCCGTTGAGCGGCAACCGGTGCTCCTGAACGAAGGCTTCGGCCGCCTGCTCGATGTCTTCAAAGTAGTTCATGTGCAACTCCTGATAGGCGCGCAGGGCTGCGAAATAGAAGTTTTCGTCGCGCAGCGAATAGTTGCGGGCGATTTCGAGCAGGGCAGAAATAAAGGCGTTGACGCGGTCGGGCGCGCGGGCGATGATTTCCACCACCTGTTGCAGTTCGATGCCGAAGAGGTCGAGCGGGAGTTCGTTGAGAAAATTGCTTTGCAACAAGTCGCCCAGTGGCGCCAGCGGTTTGGGCAATTCCGCCGAGGCCAGGTACTCCGGCGATACTTCCAGGGCTTCGGCCAGGCGGTTCAGGTTGTCGGCCAGGGGGTATTTTTTTCCTTTTTCGATCTCGTTGAGGTAGGAGACGGACATTTGGGTCCGTTTGGCCAATTCTTCAAAATTCCAGCCGCGGTCTTGCCGGTGCTGCCGCACTTTTAGGCCGAATACAATGCGCTGGTGGATCGATTTTGCCATGACGGGAGCAAAAGTAAGTGGAAGACGCTGTTGTTGGTAGCGATCGGGGCTTCTACCTTAAATACCTGACCTGCCCGGGCGGAATACCGGTGTTTTTCAGCAAGGAAAGCCCTGCTTTTCGCAGGACCAGCAAGGGCGCGGAATGTGGTTGTTGGATGCGCAGTTTTTCCAGTCGAACGCTTCCGGCATCGTCGGCGACGATGGCCGGCCGAAAGTCGGGCGCTTCGCAGATGAGCCGTACGTTTTTCAGCGAGAGTCCGTCGGCATGGCGAACGTACAGGCCCCAGGCGGGCAGTTCGCCGAACATGGAAAACTCCGGGTAGTCGGCCGGCCGTTCAGGGACGCGGTCGAGCGAATCCAGGGGCACGCAGGCGGTTTCCGGCCGGCCGCCGCCGGCAAACCGGATACGGATATTTTCGAGCCGGACGTCGTGCACCGGATGTCCGGGCAGCCCCGTGATCGAAGCCGGGAACAGGTTGTGCGGCTCTTCCACCGGCGGGCCTTCGAAGGCATAACCTGCGTCGGGCCGCCCGGCGGGCACCTGTACGTCGAGATCGCGGATGCGGATGCCCCGGATGGCGCCGGGTTTGCCCTTTTGGTTGCGGTGGCCCAGGCGGATAAAAAGCGCGTTGCCGGTGTTGACGGCGCGTACCCGGGCGATGTCGACGTTTTCGATAAAACCGCCGTCGACGATTTCCAGGGCAATGGCCGACCGGTAGGTGTCGTACACGTAAAGATCGCGCACGCGCACGTTGCGGAAGCCGCTTTTGGACGCCGTGCCGATTTTCAGGGCGCTGGCGCTGGACCGGATGGTGCAGCGTTCGATGCGGATATTGTCGCAAAATGCGGGCGGCCAGGAAGATTTCAGGCAAATACCATCGTCGGCCGAATTGATAAAACAATCGCGCACCAGCACGTTGCGGGAGTCGATAAGATCGATGCCGTCGTTGTTCCAGTAGGCCATGCTCTCCACCCGGATACGGCGGATGAGCAGGCCGTCGCAGCGGTCGTAGCTCTGTACCCAGCAGGCCGAGTTGCGCAGGGTCAGTCCTTCCACCCTGACCTTCCGGCAGCGCATGAATTCGATGAGTTGCGGGCGCTCGCGTTCGTGCGGGCGATTGTGCGCCCAATAGGGGTCGATCAGGGCGCCGGATTTTACCAGTTGCACGACATCGGCGGCCAGGGCGGCGCCGTTGCCGTCGATGACGCCCTGGCCGCTGAGGGCGATGTTGTCCTGTTCTTTGGCGAGCAAAAGGGCATGCCAGGTGATTTTGGCGTAGTCGGCGCGGCGCGGGCTGCCGAGCAGGGTTGCTCCGGTTTCCAGCCGCAATTCGACCCCCGATTTCAGCCAAAGGCTGCCGCTCAGGAAGACGCCTGCGGGGATCAGCACTACACCGCGCCCGTCGGCGTGCGCGCGGTCGATGGCTGCCTGGATGGCGGTGGTATTGAGGGTTTGGCCGTCGCCTATGGCGCCGAAATCGGTGATCTTGTAGATCGAAAGCGCTGCAAGCGCCTCGCTGCCCAATAGCCAGAAGGCGACAAAAACGATTCGCGCCCATGTTACAGGAAACCCTTTGAAATTGATTTGATGTAGCACAGGCGCGATCTGTTTAAGGTCAGGCAAAATTTTTTGAAACAGGCTGTCAGAACCAGCCGCTTTTCTTGCGACGGCTGGTGCTGCGTCCGCCAAGTCCCAAAACGCCGAGCAAACCGCGGGCGAGACCGGTGGCCAGCGTGCGGCCGAATTGCCGGGCGGCCGGATTTTCGAGCACTTCTTCAATCACCGATTTTTCGGGTTTGCCCGAAGTACGCTGTTGCTGCGGTGCCTGTTCGGGCTGTGCCTGCGCGACTTCCTGAATTTTTTCCATCAGAATTTCGTAGGCGCTTTCACGGTCGACCACCTGGTTGTATTTGCGCACCAGTTCCGAACGGTTGATGATGTTGTCGATCTCGACCGGTGTGAGCACGTCCATGCGGCTTTCAGGGGCGCGCATAAGCGTGTGAGCCAGCGGGGTCGGGATGCCTTTTTCATTCAAAACACTCACAATGGCTTCGCCGATACCGAGGCTGGTGAGCAGGTCCTCGGTCTGGTACCATTTGGTAATGGGGTAGTTTTCTGCTGCCATTTTGATGGCTTTGCGGTCTTTGGCCGTAAAAGCGCGCAGCGAGTGTTGTAATTTCAAACCCAGCTGGGCCAGGATGCTTTCGGGCACGTCGGCCGGGTTTTGGGTAATGAAATAGATGCCGATGCCTTTGGAGCGGATCAGTTTGATAATCGCTTCGAGTTGTTGCATCAGGGCTGCCGAAGCTTCCTGGAAAACGAGGTGGGCTTCGTCGATGAAGATGCAAAGTTTGGGCTGCTCCACGTCGCCTTCTTCGGGGAATGCCGCGTAAATCTCGGCCAGCATTTGCAACATGAAGGTGCTGAACAGTTTGGGCCGGTCCTGAATGTCGGTCAGGCGCACGATACTGATCATGCCGCGGCCGTTTTCGTCGATACGGGCGAGGTCCTGCACGTCGAAAGAGATTTCTCCGAAGAAAGTTTCGGCGCCTTGTTGTTCGAGTTCCACCACTTTGCGCAGGATGGTGCCGGCGGTTGCGCTGCTGAATTGCCCGAATTCGGCCTCGATGGCCTCTTTGCCTTCATTTCCAAGGTATTGCAATACCTTTTTGAAGTCTTTGAGGTCGAGCAGGGGCAGGTTGTTGTCGTCGCAGTATTTGAACACCACGGCAACCACGCCACCCTGGGTGTCGTTGAGGCCGAGGATTCGGCTGAACAAGACGGGACCGAACTCGCTCACGGTGGCGCGCAGGCGGGCGCCTTTTTCGCCGGAAAGGGTGAGGAATTCCACCGAGGTGCCCGTAGGATGCCAGCTGATGCCGATTTTGGCCGCGCGATCGGTGATTTTGGGGTTGTCGGTACCGGGCATGGCGACGCCGGAAAGGTCGCCCTTGATGTCCATCAGCAAAGAAGGAACGCCGTTGGCGGCGAGTTGCTCGGCGATGACTTGCAGACTTTTGGTTTTGCCGGTACCGGTAGCCCCGGCGATGAGGCCGTGGCGGTTCATGGTGCGCAGCGGAACCTTGATCTGGAGGCCCTGAATAGCCTGGCCGTCGAGCATGGCGCCGCCGAGTACGATGGAATTGCCGGAAAAGGTGTAGCCGGCTTGTATTTCGGAGGTAAATTCTTCGATTTTGGACATGTGTTGCAGCTTGTTTGAATGCCGCGCCAAAATTAGGGCGGCAGCGCAAATTATCTATGAAACGCGGTTGAGACTTGGAACTTGCTTTCGGGTAACCCCTTTATTCCACCAAAATTTCATCCACGAATACCCAGCACTTTTGCCCCTTGCCGGGGTGCCAGGGCGGGTTTTTTAACAAACTCTCTACCTGTACCTTCAAAAAACGGCACGCCGTGGGCTGAGCAAAAGGCTCGCTGAACAAATGCGCCTTCGTGTCCTGCATGGAACTGTTCACCGGAAACTGCCGGTCCAGTTGTTTGGTCCAGGCTTTTCCGTCGGCGGAGGTCCAGACGTGCAAACCGCGCGGCGCGAAGATCCAGGAGTTGTTGTTTTCGAGACAATGTACGCTGACCCTGCCGACTTCCCGCGTTTCACCCAGGTCGAGCGTCGCCGTCAGGTGTTCGCCCTCGTAGCCCAGGTACGCTTTGTCGAAATGGTTGTCGGAAATACGGCCGTCGTACAGCGATCTGGCGCCGTCGCCGGGGTATTTCGGACTGGGCGGGGCGGCCAGCGTGGCCGAAGCGACTTTGTATTTGCGTTTTACAAATGAGGCTTCTACAATGGGGCTGTTGGCCCAGCCGGGCTTGGCGGCAATGGCGCGAATCTTGGTGGTTTGGTTGAAAATCAGGGGTTTGCCTTCATAGGCGAACGACTGTGTGGTGGGAGACGCTTCGTCGAGGGTGTAATACACGCCAACCAGTTTGGGGAAATCGAGCGCCACCTGCACGGTGTCTTCAAAAATATTGCGGGCAAACAGGATTTTGGGCGGCCGCAGGGGCAGTGGCGTTGCATTGGTGTCGGGGGGCGCTCCGCTGTCGATTTTCAGGGCGGGCAATTGCGCGCCGAGTTGTTGCAGCCCGGCGGGTGTGACGTCGGTTTGCCAGCAATAGAGGGCGCGCAGGTGTTTCAGGCCGGTAAGCGCCGCCAGTCCATTGTCGCTCACCGGCGCGCCGGTCAGGTTGAGGAATTCGAGGTAGGCAGCAGTGGAGAGTTTTTTCAGCGATGCGTCGCCGATCTGCGTACGGGCCAGGTGCAGACGGGTCAGGTGCGGCATTTCGGGCAGTTTTTCCCACAAAACCGCGTCCAGATTGGTGTTGGACAGATCGAGGTCGACGACCTGCCGGGCCAGGGGGCGCAGGGCGGAAAGCGATTGAGCGTCGAGTTTCCGGTTGCCCGCAAACGACACGGCCAGCCAGGGTTGATCGACGCCCAGCGGCATCACCGAAGCGCCGGCTGCGCGCAGTTTTTCCAGGTCGGCAGCCCCGGCGGCGGGTATGTTTAAGGAAAATACAGGGTTTTGCGGTGTTTCGCCTGCTCCGGACAGTATGGCTGCCACGGTCGAATCGGGCGACATTTGACCCAGTGTTTTCTGAAAATCGGCGCCTTGCGCGACCCACCAGCGGAGCAACGCGATCTCGTCGGGTGTGGGCTGCGGTTTGCCGGCGGGTGGCATGTGGTCGTCGTGGTGGAGCGGTAAAAGGATTTTTTGCAACAAGGGACTTTTGTCCGGCTGCCCGGCGAGCACGATGGCGCCGTTTTCCCCGCCGCGTTGCAGCCCTTCGGGCGTGCTCAGATCGAGGCCGCCTTTGGTTTTGCCCGGCCGGTGGCAACTCTGGCATTTGGCTTTTAGAATAGGCTGAATAATGTCCTGGTAAACAAGGGATTGGGGCGAAAACCGCGCCGGCTCAACGGCCGCTGCGACTGCATTATCTTCCTTTTTTTCAAAAAGATAATGTTCACCATGCGTCAACGAACCGCCGAAATGGCCCGTGGCGATCAATGCGGCCACGCACCCCACCAACACGGGCAAGTAAGCCGTGTGATGGCGCAACAACCAGGCGGCCACCGCCAGTCCGGCCGTAGCGAACCCGAGCCATTGGTGCCGCCAAAGCAGGTCTTCGTCGTATCCGCCCTCCTGCGCCAGCAGCCAGCCACAGGAGGCCGACAAAACCGCCGTGAGGGCGCCCCAACCCAAGAGGAGCCGCGCGGCGTTCCGGTTTTCAGGTCGGCGGCGGTAACGCCCCGTTAATTCAAAAAGCAGGGCAAATGCCAGCAAACCGATCGGAAGATGGAGCAGAAGCAGGTGCAGGCGGCCAAGAAGGGTGAGCATTATTGCAAGAGTAATTGGTGGAAAAATTGTTTTCAGGGGTCTTGAATTCGCGACAACAGCCTGACTTCGAAGGAATCGAGCATTGTTTGGCGCAATGATTTGGACGGACTTGATCGGCTGGTCGCATGAAGCAGCGTAATCCGGGTGTGGTCCTCGCCAATCGAATCCACTTTGATGGTATACCTGAAATAGACAGTTGGCGGCCAGGGCAACAGATTCAGCGTGTCGGGGTTGGCCGCAGTGAGGTACTGCTCATGGCCTTTCCACACTGAATCGGCCGCTATTCGCTGGCGAAGCGTCGATTCGGAGCAGTTGAATTCGTAAGACTTGTTGTACTCCTCGACGGCCAGATAACTCGTCGCGGCAAACGCCAAAACGGCCAGTGTCAGGGGCGCCCAGCGCGGGACTGCCCAGGCGCCGGCGCTCGAAGCGTATCCGATCGACAAAGGCGCCATGAGCAGCGCCCAGAGGTCGGTCGGGTCGACCGTGCGCGCAAGCGGCCAGATCCCCAGCGCGTTCCAGGCATCGAGCGGCGCTTGGCTCAGCGGCATTTTCCAAAAAATAAACAAGCCGGCTGTCAGCGCCACAATCCGTTGTTTCCGCTTGGGGAAAAAGGCCATCCAGAACAAGGGGAAAATAAACAGCCCCGCGAAATCGGAGAGTTTGCCGGTGATCCAGTTGTGGAAAACGGGCTTCCAACACCAGTCGTTGAGCAACAACAGCGTGAGCCCCAACAGGAAGCCCGGCGAGGCAAGCAATCGAAAACGGTCTTTCATGGCGACAAAAAGATTTCGTCAACGAATAACCAGGCCGGCGCGCCTTTACCGGGGTGCCAGTCGGGCAGAGATCCGTAATTTTCCACTACAACCTTCCATTCCAGGGCGTGGTGGGTTTCGGGGAATGTTACCACAAGCAGTCTGTCGTGCTCGGCCATGGGGCCGGACAAGGGCGGATAATTTTCCTCCGCGACTTTTTTAAATGCGCCGCCACGTTTGTTTTTGGCCCACACCTCGATGCGGCGCGGCGGAAAAATCCAGGCGCCGGTCGCCGATATTGTGCTGACGGTCAGTCTTCCGGCAGGTTGTTTTCTGGGCAGGGAAAAGGTGTATTCCAGGTTTTTTCCTTCAAAACCCAGCCAGTTTCCATCCGAATAATCCGCGCCGCCTTTTTTTAAGTCAAACAGCGAACGGCTGCCCTGGCCGGGGTATTTCGGGCTGGGCGATGTGGCGAGTTCGCCGCCCGCGGGCAGGAGGGCCGGTTCGATTTTAACGAGCAAGCGAGTCACGGGGGCGCTGGCTAAAAAATCGGGGTGAAATGCCTTCGCCACCAGCAAACTGGTTTCCCGGACGGCAATCGGTCCCGTATAAAGGGGGGCGCGCCGGGTTGGTTCGTTGCCGTCGAGCGTGTATCGGATTTCCACCCCTTCCAGGTCGAGTCGCAGCCGGACCACAGCGCTGTCGGTGAAAAACGGCGAGCTGATTTGCAACACCGGTTCAGCCAGCTGGAACGGCTGGGCCAGGGCGCTGCCCAGGGCGCACAGCAGGATCAGACCCGTTCGAGCCGCGCGGGATAAACTTTTCCGGAGTTCCATTGTGACACGTAGAGGTTTTGATCGCCATCGGCCAGCACGTCGTGCGGGTGGCGGAATATTTTGACGGTTTGGTGAAAAGTCTCCGGGGCGCCCTGGGCGTCGTAGCGGGGCGTGCTGCCGCCGGGGCAGGATACGACCCGATTGGCACGGTCGAGGATCATGACGAAGCCCGACTGGCTGTCCCAGGGCAATCGGGAGATCAGAACGGCAAAAAACACGTTTTCGCCGTGCACGACGGGGCGGCAGATGTAGGCGCCGGGCAACTCGATGCTTTGCAAGAGTCGGCCGTCGGTCGAGTAGCGTTTCAGGGCATTGTCGGCGCGCGAAGTGACGAGCAGGGCCGGACCGGCCGGGTCGCGCATGTCGAGCGCGATGCCGTGGGCGTTGTTCAGTTCCGCTTTACCGCCGAAGATGTTTTTGACCTTGCCTGTGCGGTCGTAGTGGATGATGTAATCGAGTCCGTAGCCGTCGGCGACCAGGAGTTCGCCGTTGGGCAAAATGGTTGTTTCGGTGGGTTTGAATTCGTCGGCCGAGGCGTATTTGCCCGAATCGGCGGGGTAGGTAAATCGCTGAACGACCCTGCCGGCAAGGGTGGTTTTAACTACTTCGTGGCGTTCGTAGTCGGTCAGGTAAAGGAATTCCTCGCCGCCTTCGTCGTGCAGGCTCAGACCGTGGGCGCCGGGGAATTCTGTGCCCCAGCCGTCGAGAATTTTACCGTCTTTATTAAAAATCAGGATGTTGTTGCGGGTGTCGTTGGTGCTGAGGAAAATGCGTCCCCGGCGGTCCGTCACCATTTCGTGGCAGTCGTTGACCGGGAATTTCGCCGCGTCGTTTTGCGCCGCCCAGTCCAGCCTGACCCGGTACCGGAAATCGCCGTGCCCGACAACAGGATCGTTCGCCCGGTTGCGCCGGCGCAGTATTTCAAACCACCCGGGCATTGCCGCCGCACCGGTTAGAAGGAGGGATTTTTGGCAAAATTGACGACGAGTCATGGGATTGATTCGATTGGTTCGATTGATTCGATTGATCCGATTGGCCACCCCCAACCCCTCCGGAGGAGGGGGGCGGACAGGAAGGTGTTTTTGATTGGTTTTCAGTGCATTGGAATTGATTCGAATGGTTCGATTGATTCGATTGGTTCGATTGGTTCGATTGGCCTCCCCAGCCCCACCAAGAGAGAGGAGCGGAGTGGATTGGAAGGGGTTTTGGATATTTCCGTGTTTTATAATTGGTTCGCGTGAATCGGTTTTGCCTTTCCAATTTCCTTCATTAAACCAGAACTTTTCTTTGTAATAAATTATCAAATCATTGAAAATCAATCAAAAACACCTTCCTATCCGCCCCCCTCCTCCGGAGGGGTTGGGGGAGGCCAATCGGATCAATCGAATCAATCGAACCAATCGAATCAATTAATTATGTCTTTCACGACCTGTCCTGCCACGTCCGTCAGGCGGAAACGGCGGCCCTGGGCCATGAAGGTGAATTTTTCGTGGTCGATGCCGAAGAGGTGCATCAGGGTGGCCTGGAAGTCGTGTACGTGGACCGGGTTTTGGGTGATGTTGTAGCCGAATTCATCGGTTTCACCGTACACGATGCCCGGTTTTACGCCTGCGCCGGCCATCCAGATGGTGAAGCAGCGCGGGTGGTGGTCGCGTCCGAAGCCCGCGTCGAGGCCCTGGGAGTAATTGGTGCGTCCGAATTCGCCGCCCCACACCACCAGGGTGTCTTCCAGCAGACCGCGTTGTTTGAGGTCGGTAATCAGGGCTGCGGAGGCCTGGTCGACGTCTTTGGAGAGGCGGGTCGTCATGCCTTTGACGTCGAAATGCGCATCCCAGCCCATGTGGTAGAGTTGCACGAAACGCACTCCGCGTTCGCAGAGGCGGCGGGCCATGAGGGCATTGGCGGCGTAGGTGCCCGGCACCAGGGCGTCGGGGCCGTACAGGCGGAAGGTGCTTTCGGGTTCGTCGGACAGGTCGGTGAGTTCGGGCACCGAGGTTTGCATGCGGTAAGCCATTTCGTATTGCCCGATGCGGGTCGAGATTTCGGGGTCGCCGAAGTCTTCGAGGTGTATCTGGTTGAGCCGGGCGATTTTGTCGAGCATATTGCGGCGGGTGAGCGAGTCCATGCCGGCCGGGTCGTTGAGGAACAGGACGGGGTCGTGACCGCTGCGGAACTGCACGCCCTGATGGATGCTGGGCAAAAACGCGCTGCCCCACACCCGCGAGGCCAGGGGCTGGATATTGCCTTTGCCGCGTGAAAGGAGCACGACGAAGGCCGGCAGGTTGGAATTTTCGGAACCCAGCCCGTAGCTCAGCCACGAACCGATGCTCGGGCGACCGGGCTGCTGGTTGCCCGTCTGGAAAAAGGTCACCGCCGGGTCGTGGTTGATGGCTTCGGTGTGCATCGATTTGATGATGCACAGGTCGTCGACCACCCGCGAGGTATAGGGCAACAATTCCGACATCCAGGCGCCGCTCTGGCCGTGCTGGCGGAATTCGACCTGGGCGCCGGCCAGCGGAAAACGTTTCTGGTTGGCCGTCATGCCCGTAAGACGCTGGCCCTGGCGCACGCTTTCGGGCAGGTCCTGGCCGTTCATTTTGCGCAGCAAAGGTTTCCAGTCGAACAATTCCAATTGCGAGGGCGCACCGCTTTGAAACAGGTAGATGACCCGTTTGGCTTTTGGGGCAAAATGCGGCAGCCCCAGGTCGCCGGCCGCGCTGCCGAGCCAGTCGGGTTGCCGGCGGCCGCAACCCAGGAGTGAGCCCAGCGCCAGTCCGCCGATGCCAATGGCGGCGCGGTGGAGGAAGGTGCGGCGGTTGAGGTGGAGGTGGTGGTTGAGCAGTTCAGGTTCCACTTTGGAAAAAATCGTTTAAAAAATCAGGTTTTCGACATCGCCTCATCCAGATTCATCACCGCGTTCATCGTCAGCATCAAAGCCGCGTGGCGAGCCGGATCGAGCTCGGGCGCGGCCGGGTAGCGGCCTGCCTGGATGAGTTGCCGGGCATGGTCTGGCCGGTTTTGGTAGCGTTGGTATTCTTCTTTGTACAGGCTGGTCAGCGTGTTCAGTTCATCCCGCCCGGGCGCCCTGCCCATGATACAGGCAAAGCCTTCGGCAAGGAGCCGGTCCGGTTTTTCAGGGTTGTTTTCCTGCAACAGGCGTTGTGCCAGCACCCGCGAGGCTTCGAGCACTTGCGGGTCGTTGAGCAGGTTGAGCGCTTGCAGGGGGGTGCTGGTGCGGGTGCGGCGCACTTCGCAATTGTCGCGCATCGGGGCGTCGAATACCAGACTGGCCGGTGGCGGGATGGTGCGTTTGTGGTAGGTGTACAAGCTGCGGCGGTACAGGCGCGCCGGCAGGGTATCGGGGATGTAGGTGAATTCGCCCCGGAAATTATTGGCTGTTTTTTCGGTTGAAATTTCTTCCCACAAGCCCGGCGGCTGCCAGGGTTTGACCGAGGGCCCGCCGATGATCCGGTTGAGCAAACCGCTGGCAGCCAGCAGGTTGTCGCGGATAAATTCGTAGGGCATCCGGTAGCGCGGTCCGTGGGCCAGCCAGCGGTTTTCGGGGTCGCGGGCCAATGCCTCGGGCGTGGCGGCCGAAGCCTGGCGGTAGGTGGCGGAGGTCACGATTTTGCGCAGCAAAGCCTTTTGGTCCCAGCCGTTTTCCATGAAATCGACGGCCAGCCAGTCGAGCAACTCCGGGTGGGTGGGCAAGGCGCCCTGCACCCCGAAGTTGTCGGGTGTGGCCACGATGCCCCGCCCGAAGATCTCCTGCCACAGGTGGTTGACCGCCACGCGGGCCGTCAGCGGGTTGCGACGGTCGAAGAGCCATTGCGCGAGTCCGAGCCGGTTGCGGGGCAGGGCGGCGGTGTCGAAAGGCAATACGGCCGAGGGCGCGTGCGCTTCCACGCGTACCGTAGGCTGGTCGTATTGCCCGCGGTTGAGGAGAAAGGTCTGCCGTCCGCCCTTGTCGAGCGAGTCCTGCATGACCATTTGCAAAAGGGTGTCTTTGGGGCTGCGCAATACCGAGTCGGCATTTAAAAAAGACAAAACACCTTGTAAATCAGCCTGAACGATCGGAATATACGGCTTGGGCACCTGCAAATTCGGCACAAAACCCCGCTCCGGCACCTTGTTGAAAAAGGCAAAGGCGCCGTAGTAATCCGTCATCGGGATCGGGTCGTATTTGTGGTCGTGGCAACGCGAGCACTCGAAGGTGAGCCCCAGAAAAGCTTTGCCGAAGGTATTGGTCCGGTCGGCCACGTATTCCACGCGGTATTCCTCGTCGATGACCCCGCCTTCCTGACTGATCTTGTGGTTGCGGTTGAACGCCGAGGCCAGCAGGGAGGCCTTGTCGGCGTCGGGCAGGAGGTCGCCGGCCAGTTGTTCGGTCACGAAGCGGTCGTAGGGCATGTTTTGGTTAAAGGCATGGATCACCCAGTCGCGCCAGGGCCACATGGTGCGCGGCAGGTCGTCCTGATAGCCGTGGGTATCGGAGTAGCGGGCCAGGTCGAGCCAGTGCATGGCCCAGCGTTCGCCGTAGGCGGGCGAGGCCAGGAGGCTGTCGACGGCGCGTTCGTAGGCGCCCGGACTGTTGTCGTTGAGGAATTGCGCCATCAGTTGCGGCGAGGGCGGCAGTCCTGTCAGGTCGAAACTCACGCGGCGCAGCAGGCGGTTGCGGTCGGCTTCGGGCGAGGGTTCGAGGCCCTGTTCGGCCATTTTTTGCAGGGTAAACAGGTCGATTTCGTTTTTCGCCCAGCGTTTGCGGGGCGGCTCCGGCAGCGGCGCCTTTACGGGCTGGATAAAGGCCCAGTGCGGCTTCCACTTCGCTCCCTGTTCGATCCAGCGTTTCAACAAGGCTTTTTCCGTGTCGTTCAGGCTCAGGTGCGAGTCCGGCGTGGGCATCACCGAGTCGGGGTGGGTGGAATAAATGCGCTGGACGAGCGCGCTTTGTTCGGGGTGGTAGGGGACGATGGCATAGCGGGGGGGAGTTGGATTGTTACCTCCCGTTGAGGCTCCACCCCCAACCCCTCCCCCCGAGGGGAGGGGAGTAGATGGTGGGTTGGGTTGGTTCGGAGGTGTTGTTCCTCCCGTTGAGGCCCCACCCCCAACCCCTCCCCCCGAGTACTCGGGAAGGGGAGCGGATGGTGGGTTGGGTTGGTTCGGAGGTGTTGTTCCTCCCGTTGAGGCCCCACCCCCAACCCCTCCCCCCGAGGGGAGGGGAGCCGATCTGAGCTGGGAGCCGCTCCCCTCC
>JADZFP010000054.1 GCA_020849825.1 Saprospiraceae bacterium | reverse complement strand
GAAGTCGCGCATTTGTAGGCTTCGTACATCCAAATTCCCCGCGACAATCTTTCCGACTTCGGAGAAGTCGCGCATTTGTAGGCAGGATTGAAATGTTGCCCCGACTTCGGAGAAGTCGTGCATTTGTAGGGCAGGATTGAAATGTTGACCCGACTTCGGAGAAGTCGCGCATTTGTAGGCTTCGTACATCCCAAATTCCCCGCGCCAATCTTTCCGACTTCGGAGAAGTCGCGCATTTGTAGGCTTCGTACATCCAAATTCCCCGCGCTAATCTTTCCGACTTCGGAGAAGTCGTGCATTTGTAGGGCAGGATTGAAATGTTGTCCCGACTTCGTAGAAGTCGCGCATTTGTAGGCTTCGTACATCCAAATTCCCCGCGCTAAGCTTTCCGACTTCGGAGAAGTCGCGCATTTGTAGCCGTTATTCATTCAACCCCTTCCCCGCAAAAATCGCCGGCATACACTTTTCTATCCGCGCTTCCCGGGTTTTCGACTGTTTGGGTTGTGAAAAATGCAGCAGGTAACCACGCCGCCGGCCGGGCGTAAGGGCCTCGAAGGCCGCCCTCAGGGCAGGATTGGCATCCAGTTTTCGCTGGAATTCTTCCGGCACGGCGTGCGCTTCGATGGGTTTGAACGTCGCTTTCAGCCCCGCTTTTTCCACTTCGATCGCTTCGAAAATATACGCTTTCAAAACTGAGTCAAGCGCCTCTATCTCACGCACCCCGGTGAAACGCACCACGCGCGCCGACTGGGTGTTTTCGCCGGGCAGGCGCAGAATATCCGCTTCGTCGTGCAGCAGGGCGCCTTTGAAAAAGCTGAGCGTACAGTAGTCGGTAAAAGCGCCGATCAACAATACGTTGGCGTTGTCGAATGTGTACACCGGGTGGCCCCATTTCATGGTTTCGTGCAGGCCGCAATCGAGGATGATGGCCCGGAGCAGGGCCAGTTCGTTTTGCCAGCGGTGGACTTTGCACTCGGGGGTGTCGAATTTGGGGCAGCGCCCGCAACCGGAGGCGAAAAAGGCTTCGGCAGTTGTGACCATGGTGTGCGGTGTTTATGAAATGGGTGGAAGCGATTGGCGCGCGGTTTTTTCGAGCCGGTCGTGGGCCATGCTGATACCCTGTGCAAAGGGCATTTGCAGCAGTTGATCCCTCAACGCGACCGATTTGAAGATGATGTGCATACTGAGCCGGCTGGTATCGGCGCTCAGCGCTTCGAATTCGAGGAACTCCAGTTGAACGGCGAAGGGCGAGTTTTCCATTTCGAAGGTCCGGGTGATCTTCCGGTTCGGTTCGAACTCGTGGAATACTCCATTGGCCCGGAAAACCACATTGCCCTGGGCGTCGGAGGTTTCGAATTGCCAGCTGCCGTGTCGTTCGGCTTCGAGTTGGAGCACATTTGTGCCCATCCACTGCGCCACGAGTTCGGGTTCGCTGTGCGCGCGGAACAGCAGCTCGACGGGCAGGTTGAACTGCCGCGTGATCCGCAGTTCCTGTCGGCCGGCTTCGGCGTGTACCTGTGTTTTTCGTTCCATGTTATTTGGGCGTTGGGAGGTTTTTCATGACGGATTCCAGCCGGTCGAAACGCTCATCCCACATGCGGCGGAAGGGCTCTATAAAATCGGCTATGTCTTTCATTTTCTGTGCGTTGAGGTGGTAGTAGATTTCCCTGCCCTGTTGCTCCTGTTGCAGCAGTTCGCATTCGGTAAGGATTTGCAGGTGTTTCGATACGGTGGGGCGCGCCGTGTCGAAATTGGCCGCGATCGCGCCGGCAGTCATGGATTGCGAAGCCAGCAGCAACAGGATGGCCCGGCGGGTGGGGTCGGCGATGGCCTGGAAAACGTCTCTGCGCAAATTCATTGTGTAGTCATTTGACTGCAAATATACATGTAGTTATTTGGCTACAAATTTTTTTACAAAGGATTTTTTGCCCCGCGGGTGTTGTTACGATTTTTAAACAATGGCAAAAACTACCCATCAAGGTATTCAATACGAAAAGACCGCCCCCGCCGGACGCGCTTCCTGCTCAATCAAAATCACAGTCCCCATTGACCAAAGTCGGTTTGCGTCTGCCTCCCCCGCCGGAGCTTTGCACAAAAATCCACCGGCATGAAAAACCTGGTTTTGTATTACTCCCAAACCGGCAGCAACCGCTACCTCGCCGAGCGGCTCGCCGCGGCGCTCCACTGCGACATCGAGGCCATCCGTCCGGTCTGTGATGTGCCGTTCCTGATGATGGCAGGTCTGCACCTGGGCAACAAAAAACTCCGCTCCCGGCTCGCCGACTACGACTGTATCATCCTCTGCGGCCCGATCTGGGTGGGGCAGTTCATCGCGCCGCTGCGGTCTTTTGTGAACAAACACCGCGACGAGATCCGGCAACTGGTGTTCGTGACTTCCTGCGGCAGCAGCGATGAAAAGAAAGACGAAAAATTCGGCTACGGACCGGTGTTCCGGCAAGTCGGCCGGCTGCTGGGCGATAAATGTACCCGCTGCGAGGCTTTTCCGATTCCCCTGGTATTGCCCGCCGATAAAAAGGCAGACAGCGAATCGGTGATGAAAACCCGCCTGAACGACGGGAATTTTAAAGGCGAGATCGCGGAGCGGTTCGAAGGTTTGGTGAAGGCGTTGAAGGGGTAGGCCTGCTCGTCGGCTTCCTCTTCTGGAGTTCCGTCAATTTCGGGCTGTACGCTTCCTCCAACCATTTTTCGTCAACCGGCGTGTGGGCAGATTTGCCGTGCAGCGCCATGGCGATGGCTGTTGCGGCTGCCGTTGCGGCCTGGGTATTGGGAAAGGAAAAAAAGTACTGAAACAATGCCACTTATATGAAAACGGAAGACAATTACAGCTCCTGGAACCAGGACAAAAGACTTTACAAAATCGGCTATTGGTCAGGCCTGGCCGCCGGTATTGCAACAGCGGCGTTTACGATATTTCAAACGCTGCAACTTTTCAGGGTGTTTCCCTATCCGTATGATGAAATATCTATCTACGGTTCGTCATTGTGCATCTCCGTGCCATTTATACTGCAAATGCTGGCGCTCCATTATGTTGTTCCGCAAGAGAAAAAATACTGGAGCCATGCCGCATTGATTTTTGCGGTTTTGTATGCTCCTTTTGTTATTGCGAATTATATCGTTCAGCTGGCGACCGTTATACCGATGGTATCGGCGGGCATGGGCGATCAAATTGAAGTACTGAAACAAACGCCGCATTCGATGTTCTGGGATTTCGACGCTATCGGTTATATTTTTATGGGTCTGGCAACGCTTGTGGCTATTCCCGTTTTCGAAAAAAAGGGGTTCCAAAAATGGGTCCGGTGGTCTTTTATCATTCATAGTATTACCACGCCTTTTATCGCCTACGTTTATTTCTATCCCGTTTTTTCTGAAAAACTATTGCTTTTAGGCGCCCCCTGGGGGATTACGGCGCCGGTGTTTATGTTGTTGCTGGCTGTGCTGTTGAAAAGAACAGGCGACGAAACAAATATCAGACAATGACACGCCGGATAAAAATATTGACCCTGACAGGCAGCCTCGCCTCCATTTGCTTCGGAATATGGCATTTTTTTGTGCCCTCGATATGGAACTGGTATGCCTACATCGACCCCTCGGCGACCGAACTGGTATTGGCGGTGCGGGCGATCAACCTGTTTTTTTCACTGTCCCTTGTGCTATTTGGCGTGGCCAATGTGCTGGTCGTGTATAAGGCCCCGCAAGAGCGGTTCTCTTTGATGGTATTGCTGGCGGCATCGTCCGTTTTGTGGGCGACACGTTCCGTCTGGCAGATATTGTATCCGCAGGGCACTTTTCATGCCGAGGTTCAATACGGTTTGTTATCGACCTTCATTTTGGTGTTTTTCTGTTTTGCCTTTTCCCTGTGGCTGGTGGCGAAAATGCCGCCAACGCGGCGCGGGGTGGGATGAGTTCCTCAGGCCCAGGATGGTGTTTTTATACCTTTTAACGCGCAGCATTAACAATCTGCTCCAACATCAGCCCAATATAATTCCCGCGCTGTTCTTCTTGAAACATCACATGATGCGTGTTAAAATCCTCCAGCGTGAAGTCGCCTCTCCAGTTCACTTCCAGCCATTTAGTATTTGAAATAATATACGAATTGAGCACCAAACGGTCTTTTTCCACCTGTGGTTGCACTCGTTCTGCCAGGTACTTGTAAAACTGAATCTTGGCGTCGTTGATACCTTTGGAGTTCCGAATACCCTTCGGGTCAATAAATGTAAGATACTGTTTGGCGTCTTTTTTGATCCAAAGAAGGAAATCGGGATAAAAATTATTGCCATCAGCGAAAAACCCGATCCCTTTTTTGCTTTGGTTGCGGAGTAGAAATACTTCTTCCATTCCATTCATTTCCTTTATTGTGCCAATTCCGGCCTCAAAATCTTTCATAAACTGGCGCTCACTTTCGTTTAAGGCCACCGGGAATACCTGTACCGTGCCTTCAT
>JADZFP010000053.1 GCA_020849825.1 Saprospiraceae bacterium | reverse complement strand
TTGCCCAAATCCGCCGAACAACAAGCGCAATCGTGGGTGGTGCGCCTGCCCCTGTTTTTCAAAGCCAGTCTGATTTTGCTGGTCGCTATGCTGGTGATGCAGGTGAAATCGTCGGAAATACAGCCGTTTATTTATTTCCAGTTTTAAGTCGCCGTAGCTACTCACAAGTTTGTCACTCGATGCCTAATCGCCGGGCCGCCAGCGTACTGCCCAAAGTACCGAACAGAATGATTGTAACGGAACTCACAGGCATCAGGATCGCTGCAATGACGGGTGAAAGCGTACCGCTGATGGCAAAACTAAGTCCGACGAAGTTGTAGGCCGAGGCGATGAAGAAGGAATAATTCACCACCCGCACGCCTGCTTTGGCCAGCGAAAGGAACTGCGGCAGCCGGGAAAATTCGTCGGCATGAAGAATGGCATCGCAGGCAGGCGTAAAGTTGTTGGTGTTTTCGGTGACCACAATGCCTACGTTGCTTTGGCGCAGGGCGCCTGCATCGTTGAGGCCGTCGCCGAGCATGAGCACCGTTTGGCCTTCTTCGCGGAGCTTTTTGACAAAATTGAGTTTGTCCTGTGGGCTTTGATTGAACTGCATACTGCCATCGGCGGGGAAATAGGTGGCCATGGTATCGGCGGCGCGATCGTTGTCGCCGGAAAGCAGGAAGGTTTTGTTGCCTTTGAGGTGGAAAAAATCCATAAGCCCCTGAAGCCCTTCGCGCAACTGGTTGCCGGAGAAGAAATAGCCGCGCAGTGTGCCATCGATTTCGAGGAAAACCCCTTCGCCTTTCAAATGGGTATCTACGCCGATATACTGACGGGAACCCAAACGCACCAGCACTTCCCCTACCTGGCCCCTGATTCCGCCACCGGTTAGCTCTTCAAAAGCGGTCACCTCATATACCGGCACGTCCGGCCAACTTTGAACGATCTGGCGGCTTTTGGGGTGCGCCGACTGTGAAGCCAGCGATTTTACCAATATTTTTTCATGGACACTCAGGGGGGTACCTTTTGGCACATGGGTAAAAACAACCTGCCCCTGATTCACTCTCGTCAGGGTGCCCGTTTTGTCCAGCACCACGGCATCGGCTGCAGGAAAGGCTTCCAGCACCTGAGTGTTTTTTACATAAAAACGGTTGCGCCCTAAAATGCGCAACACATTGGCCAGCGTAAATGGAATGGACAAAGCCACGGCGCACGGACAGGCGACGATAAGGATGGCCGTCGCGGCATTGATTGCCGTGTGCATATCGTGGCGATAGCCCCACCAGTAAAGGATGGCAACGGCCGACAAGCCAAGGATCAGGCGGGTAAAATAACGCCCCGCGCGGTCGGCCAGTTTGCTGGCATGGCCATTATGCGGCGTTTTGAATGTTTCGTCGTTCCACAATTGCGTGAGATAGCTCTGGCTGACTTTCCGGGTGAGGCTGATCTCGATGGCGCCGCCGCGTTGTTTGCCGCCTGCAAATACCCGCTCACCGGACGCTACCGGCACGGGTTCGGCTTCGCCTGTTACAAATGCATAATCGATGCGGGCTTCGCCTTTGAGCAATATGCCGTCGGCCGGAATCAGTTCTTCGTTGCGAATAAGCAGGATGTCGCCCGGTTCGAGTTTTTGTACCGGCACGGTGGTTTCCTCCCCGCCGCTTTTACGGATGGTGGCGGCCACCGGGAAATAGGAGCGGTAATCGCGTTCAAAGGAAAGGTGGTAAAATGTTTTTTGCTGAAACCATTTGCCCACCAGTAGAAAAAACAGCAGGCCGGCAAAACTGTCCATAAAACCGGCGCCCGTGCCGGTGAGTATTTCCCAGGCCGAGCGGCCGTACAAAACGGCCATGCCGAGGGCCAGCGGAACGTCGAGGTTGAGGTGGCGCTGCCGAATGCCCTGCCAGGCGGATGTAAAATAATCGCGGGCGCTGTAAAGCAGCACCGGCAAACCGATAATCAGGTTCAGATAGCCGAAAATGCCGAAAAACCAGGCCTCCCGCTCCTTGTCGAGCCCCAGGTATTCGGGGAAACTGAGCAACATAATATTGCCGAAAGCAAAACCGGCCAGACCGATTTTGTAGTAAAGGGCCTTGTCGACCACCTGTGGCGTTGCGCCATCCACATCGCTCAGATTAATCTCCGGCGGGTAGCCCAGGCTGTCGAGCAGCGCAGCAAGACGGCGCAAGGAGGTCTGGTGGGGGGCAAAGTGAATGACGACCTGTTTTTTCAAAAAATTGACGGTCGAGCGTTGCACCCCCGCATCCAGGCGGTAAAGGTGTTCGAGCAACCAGATGCAGGACGCGCAGTGCATCCCGGGCAGATAAAATTCTACACGGGCGGTGTGCTCGTCGGCATACCGCAGAAGTTTGTCGGCTACCTCTTTGTCGTCGAGCCAGGCATACGCCCTCGAATCGCGACGGTGCTTGAGGGTATTCCCGGCGCGGTCGTCGATGGTGTAATATTGGCACAAGTCATTGGAATTCAGTATTTGATACACCATCTGACAGCCCTCGCAGCAGAAGACTTTATCGTCAAACTGAAGACGGTCGTCGGGGCAGACATCGTGGCAGTGGTAACATTCCAGGACGTTCTGCGGCACTTTGGCGCTTGGAGTAGGCGACGAGGCAAGGGTAGCCATGACAGAGGAGAATTTGTTTTTTCTAAAAGCGGCCTGTCGGGAACACGTTCCCGACAGGCCGCTGCACACAATAGAAACGGGTATTACTTGGTCGGAGCAGGCTCAGCCGTTTTGACGGTGTCGGTAACCGTCGTATCCTGCGGAGCAGCAGCGCCCTCTTCTTTCCAGATATCGCCCTGAGGCGCTTTCGGATTGGGCGGGTTGGTGCCGTGCAGGGTGAGGATGTAAGACGCCACTTTTTGCATATCAGACGGATTCAATTGTGACGACCAGGCGATCATGCCTTTTTCAGGCACCCCGTATTTGATCGTTTTGAAGACGTTTTTGATACCGCCGCCGTGTATCCAGTAGTCGTCGGTCAGGTTGGGACCGACGGTACCTTCCCCTCCCTGGCCGTGGCAAGCGGCGCAGCTGTTTTTGAAGATCAGCTCGCCTTCACCCAACATACCGGCGTCGGTAAGAGCCGTGACATTCGATTCGTCGACCGCGTTGGCCTGGCCTGCCAGCGCAACGGCCATTTCTTTTTTGGCGCGTTCCACTTTGTTTTTGTATTCTTCTTCCGAAGAAGGACCGCCACCTCCCCAGTGGTAGTAGAACATATAGCCTACTGCCCAGATGATGGTGATGTAGAACATATTGAGCCACCACGGCGGCATGCTGTTATCCAGTTCGTAGATACCGTCGTAGTCGTGGTGGAGCATGATGTCTTTCTCGCGCTCTACGGGGACGACGTCCTCCCAGTACTTTTTGCGCATCGTCGTCCAGAAACTATCGCCGCCAAGCGCATTGGCGGCATCTTCCGGCAGTGCGACGCCGGCTTTCGCGGCTTCCATCTGAACGATACGTTTGTAAAGGAACTGGTTGACTTTGATCACGTAAAACATGGCGGCGATAAAGACAAGGGCGCCACCCACGATCAAGGCCCAGGTCATGTATTGCGGTAGTGAGTCTGCCTGTTGTGCGGCAGCGGCCGGTGTCGCGGCGGTGGCTTGTGCTAACAAAGCGCCGCCCGGGACAATCAGCATAAAAAGGAAGAGCAAATATTTCATGATTTTTCCTTTTGCCGGCTGCGGCCGAAGCCGCAGCCGGTTAAGTATTCATAATGGTTAGTTACACAGCTCAGGCAGGTTATTAACTGCGCAGGCCTGATTCGGATGAAGGCGTATCTTCCAGCGGGAGCCGGGCAGTCGCTTCCAGTTCAGCATTATTGCTGAAAAAAACCCGGAAAAGCGCTACGCAAAACGTGCTGAAAAAGATCAACAGGGCGATTACCCCAAACCATTGCACGCCATCAACCGATTCCAAAAGATATTTATACATACTTATTTCTTTTTACCGCATCAGCGGAGTACAAATGAAGTCTGTTTATTGTCCGGCCTGATTTTTCACCTTGATATCGGTGCCAAGGCGCTGGAGGTAGGCAATAAGCGCTACAATCTCCTTGTCTTCGACGCCCTGATCTTTGATACCCTGATCGGCCAGGTTTTTGGCGATTTTCTGCGCCTGTACCTGCAATTCAGCCGGTGCATCTTTTTCATATCCTTTGGGATACGGGACGCCCAGTTTGCGCAGCGCGCCGATTTTTCCGGCCAGATCGTCCGTCTTCATCTTGTTGTCGAGCAGCCACGGATAAGGCGGCATGATAGAGCCCGGCGACATGGTACGCGGATCGAGCATGTGGTTGTAGTGCCAGCTGTCGGGATAGCGGCCGCCTTCGCGGTGGAGATCCGGTCCCGTACGCTTGCTGCCCCAGAGGAAGGGATAATCGTACACATATTCACCCGACTTGGAGTATTCGCCGTAGCGCTCGGTTTCGTCGCGGAACGGACGCACCAACTGCGAGTGGCAATTGACACAGCCTTCGCGGATATAGAGGTCGCGACCGACCAGTTCGAGCGGCGTGTAGGGTTTCACCGTGGAGATTTTCGGCACCTGGCTGTCGATGAACACCATCGGAAGGATTTGAATCAGACCGCCGATGCTGATGAGGATAGTGGCCCAGAACAACATGGCGAACGGACGGCGTTCGATCAGTTTGTGCCAGTATTCGCCGGCCACACGGCCGTGCGGCGCCGGGCGCGGGGTAGCTTCGGCGTCTTCCTGCGCCAGGAAGGAACCCTGACCGGCAGTTTTAACCAGGTTGTACACCCCGATGATCGTACCGACAAAGAACAGCAGGCCACCCAGCGAGCGCATGATGTAGAGCGGACGGAGTTGCAGCACCGTATCGAGGAAGTTACCCCATTTCAGCGTGCCTTCCGGCGTAAATTCTTTCCACATCATCGCCTGGGTCCAGCCCGACCAGTACATCGGTACGGCATAGAAAATAATACCCAGCGTACCCAACCAGAAGTGAATGTTGGCCAGGTTAGTGCTGTACAGGTTGGTACGATAGAGTCGCGGCCAGAGCCAGTACAATACGCCGAAAGTCAGGAAACCGTTCCAGCCCAGCGCGCCTACGTGAACGTGGGCGATCGTCCAGTCGGTAAAGTGGCTGATGGCGTTCACCGATTTAATGGAAAGCATCGGGCCTTCGAACGTAGCCATACCGTAGGCAGTAACGGCGACAACCATAAACTTGAGCACCGGATCCTGACGGACGCGGTCCCAGGCGCCGCGCAGGGTGAGCAGGCCGTTGAGCATACCACCCCACGACGGAGCGATAAGCATAATCGAGAATACCGTACCCAGCGACTGTACCCAGTCGGGCAGAGAAGAATACAACAAGTGGTGCGGACCGGCCCAGATGTAGATAAAGATCAGGGCCCAGAAGTGCACGATGGAAAGTTTGTAAGAGAATACCGGGCGATTCGCTGCCTTGGGCAGGAAGTAGTACATCATGCCCAGGTAAGGCGTAGTGAGGAAGAATGCCACGGCATTGTGGCCATACCACCACTGAACAAGCGCATCCTGTACGCCAGAGAATACCGAATAGCTTTTGAACAGGCTGACCGGCAACTCAAAACTGCGCACGATGTGCAACACGGCCACCGTCACCCAGGTTGCGATATAAAACCAGATCGCTACGTAAAGGTGTTGTTCGCGGCGCTTGACGATGGTTCCGAACATGTTGAGACCAAAGACTACCCAGGTAACGGTAATCAGCAAGTCGATCGGCCATTCCAGTTCCGCGTACTCGAGGCTGGTGGTAATACCCGCGGGGAGCGTAAGGGCTGCGCATAAAATAACAATTTGCCATAGCCAGAAATGCAGCCATGACAACGTATCATTGAACATGCGGGCTTTGAGGAGACGTTGTAGCGAGTAGTAAACGCCCATAAAAATACCGTTACCGACAAAAGCGAAGATAACAGCGTTGGTGTGAAGCGGCCGCAAACGGCCGAAGGTGGTGATCGGTAGCCCAAGGTTTAGTTCGGGCCAAATCAGCTGCAAGGTTAGAATAAACCCGACCAGCATCCCGACCAAGCCCCAAGTAAAAGAGGCTACCCCAAAAGCGCGTACGATCTTGTTGTCGTACTGAAATTGTTGAACGTTGCTCATGTGAGTTATGATAAGTTGGTCTTAGTCTGAACATCGTCGGGATTTTTCTCGCCCGACTGATCTTCCTTGGAAGCGTTTTTGATCTCGTCGTCGAACAACATCCGGACTGCCGGCGTGTAGGAGTCGTCGAATTGTCCCGTTCGAGTGGCCCACAAATAAGCCATCAAAAAACCGGAGGCAACGATCAGACTGACGAGTATCAAAAAGAATATGATTGCCATAGGAAATTGAATTTCACTGAATTGGCGGCAAGGTCCGAACGACGGCCTGACGCCCGCATGACAATTGTCACGCGTGGTATTGATGTTAGTCAACCGGCGCCCTGATCTTCCATATCATTGCCCTGGTGCATCACCAGCACGGGAGTATCGGTATGGAGCAGCATTTTTTTGGTAGCGCTCGGGTGCGTCAGGCTTTGCCAGATACCGCGATGATGGGTCACGAAAACAAAGAGGTCGTTTTTGTGGCGAAATGCGTATTCGTGCAGGTTGTCGACCAGATTGTCGCCCGTTATTTTTTCAAAAATAAACGGCTTGCCGGCTTCACTGAATTTGTAGTGGATTTCAAACAACATACGTTCCACCGCCAAATCTTTTTCAGCCGGGGGGCCTACGTGTACAAAATGCATTTGCGCGTCGTATTGCTGGGCAAATGCAGCCACCTGCTGAATCTTGTCCGGATCGTTGCTTTCGAAATTGCTGGCATACAGAATGTTCCTGAATCCGTTCCAAACGGCGGCATGCGGCACGATCAGTACCGGGCAATGTGCGTTTTGCGATACCCAGGCGCTCACGGTGCCAAACAGCCGGGCGGCCAGGTTGCCCTTGCCCGTGGCGCCCATGACCAGAAGGTCGAACTTGGTCGACAAACTTTCCAGTACCTCCTCAGGTGCGCCGAAGATTACTTTGGTTCGTACGCGCGGCATGCCGCTGTTCTGTCCGGGGCCGGGATCGATTTTAGGTTGGCCGGGTAAATTCCATTTTTGGGGCGTTTCGCGGGCAAAGGCGTCCAGTTCTTCCCGGAGCGTATTGAGATAATTGCTCAAAAAACCCGATGAAGATGCCCTGGCGCCGTCGAACAAATCGCTCATGGCGTGCACCAACTCGATCGAAGAACCAAATTGCTCGGCCAGTTGCCATGCGAAATGGTAGGCATTTTCGGAGGAGGGACTAAAATCGACCGGCACGAGGATGCGACGGAGGCGGTAAAGTTTGGCGCGGTACAGCGACCGGCGGCGCAGCATACGGGTCAAATCAGCCACACTTGGCACTTCTCCTTCGGAGATAATCTGCCCGTCGACTACCAACGCCGGCGTTTGACTCACACCGGATGCCGTGATTTGATTCACCTCGGTGACTTCCTCCACTTTGCCAATCAACGGGCAAAGCCGCAAAGCGGCTGCTACGTTGTCGCGTAAAGCCCTTGTTTTGGCATCGCCTATACCGAAGATTTGAATGGTCGTCATAGTTTGGGCGCGTTGTGATCCTGGAACAGGTTGCAGCGGCGACACCTCTGTCTCTTTCAACTTGGAATACGCATCGCTTTTTTGAAGGAAATTCATATAGTATGGGGTTAAAATGCCCCGAAGGTTGTTGTTTACTTTTGGTCTTCGTACACGTCTTCCGGGTGCTCCGGTTTTTCATTCAACATGGCTTTCATAATATCGAAAGGCGTTACAATGCCGACAAGTTCTCCGTTGTCGACCACTGGAAGCGCGTGGAACCGGTTCAGGCTGAATACCTCAAGGGCAACGTTCACCCGGTCGTCGCTTTCCAGTTTTGCCAGTCGGGTCGTCATAATCCCTTCTACATAAGCGTTGGCAAGCCGCGATTCAAACCCCTCGTCGGCCTTGTTCATACCCGCCAGATAGCAATCGAAATCGGAGCGGCTCAACAAGCCAACGATCTGGCGATCGCGTACCACAGGTATGTGATGTATACGGTGCTCGTTGAATAAATCTCTGGCAACCAACAAATTATCGTCCGGGTGAAGCGTCCACAACTGACGTGTCATGATTGTGGCGATCGTAGAAAATGCGTTCATAAAAAGGTTTGATTGTTTTGATAGCAAAAGTGCCGCGAGCCCTTTCCCTCTCGAATGATGAACGTCATACAGGGGCATGATTACCGTCACAACCCTCGCTCCGTCTGCGTTTTATACTTTTGCCGCATGGAACAGAACCTGCCCGACGAACTATACCTGCGCTATCGTACTGTCATTGAAACCGCCGTCGACGGTATTATTACCATCGACAGCAGTGGCGTTATTGAAAGTGTTAACCCGGCTGCATGCCGGCTTTTTGGCTACACCCGCGAAGAACTGGAGGGCCGGACGGTCAACATGCTAATGCCCTCGCCCCACCGCGACGCCCACGATTCCTACATCCAGCGGTACCTCGATACCGGGGAAAAGAGGATTATCGGCATCGGACGGGAGGTCAAGGGAATGCGCAAAGACGGCACCCTGTTCCCTTTTTGGCTCAGCGTCGCACAAATCCAGCTCGACGGTAATTTCGGGTTTACCGGCTTCATTCACGACATTTCCGACCTCAAACAAGCGGAAGAAGAGATTCGGCAACTGAACGTCGATCTGGAGAAAAAAGTCAATGAACGCACCGAGCAACTGGCCGAAGTGGTCAATCAATTGCTCAGCTCCAATAAATTGCTCGAACGGGAAATCCGCGAACGCCGGGCAGCGGAAGAAGCCCTGAACAAAAACCGCGACGAACTGCTGCGCGCCCTCGATCGCGAACGCGAACTCAGCGAATTGAAAAGCCGTTTTGTCGCCCTCGCCTCCCACGAATTCCGCACGCCGCTCAGCACCATTCTATCGTCGGCTTCTTTGGTAAAACGTTACGCCGAATTGGGCAACACCGAAAAACAAGACTTCCACCTCGAAAAAATCCGGATGGGCGTCAACCACCTCACCGGTATTCTCAACGACTTCCTTAACCTGACCAAACTGGAAGAAGGCCTGGTGGAAGCCAACCCCGAACCTTTCAACTTTACAGATTTTGCCGCGGAAATCATCGATGAAATAAGCGGACTGGCCAAACCCGGCCAACGTATCCTCTGGTCGGACCGAACCGACGGGCAGGAGGTCAGGCTCGATCGCCGCATCCTGAAAAACGTCATGTACAATTTGATCTCCAATGCCCTCAAATACAGCGACCGCGACGTTCAGTGCCGTTCCGGATTCTCTTCTGGCTGGCTTGAAGTGGAAGTGCGCGACCACGGCATCGGAATCCCGGAAACCGACCAGAAATACCTGTTCGACCGCTTTTTCAGGGCTAAAAACGCCTTGAATATTCAGGGCACCGGATTGGGGCTGAACATCGTCCGGCGATACCTCGATCTCCTGGGCGGCGATATTAACTTTACCAGCCGCGAGGGAGAAGGCACTACCTTTACCCTTCGACTGCCGATCGCAAAAGCGTGAATTTTACAGCGCCGGCATTCGAGAACCCTCGGAATTGGAATACCTTGGGCACCGAAAAACCTGTATTTATTGTCCAGCAGACCGTTTTGCCCGTCGTATGAAAAAGATCCTGATCGTTGAAGACAATCACGATGTCCGTGAAAACCTGGCCGAAATACTGGAACTCAGTGGGTATCAGCCGATAACTGCCGAAAACGGCAAAATCGGGGTGGAAAAGGCTATGCAAGACCCGCCTGATTTGATCCTTTGCGATGTGATGATGCCCGAACTCGACGGTTTCGGCGTGCTGCACATCATCAGCCGAAACCAACGAACCGCCGACGTCCCCTTTATTTTTCTCACGGCAAAAGCCGAACGCGACGACTTCCGGCGCGGTATGTCGCTGGGCGCCGACGATTACATCACCAAACCCTTCGACGAGACCGTCCTGCTCCAGACCATCGAAACCCGCCTCAAAAAAAGCGAACGCCTGAAAGCCGCCTCGGCGCCCAACGGCGGAAGCGGCTCGCTCGAACGTTTTATCAACGAGGCCAAAGCCATGGAAGCCATTCGCCACCTTTCCGACAACCGGGAAGTGCGGATTTATCGA
>JADZFP010000052.1 GCA_020849825.1 Saprospiraceae bacterium | reverse complement strand
TACGCTTTTAATCAAAACAAACCGATTTATGAGAAACAACTACACTAACATTTTCCTGATTGCAGGTTTGCTTGTACTTGTCGGTTGCCAGACAACCGGAAAAATCCGGACAGAAGAATCAGAAGGCAACGCTCTGGACCATAAGACTGAACCGTACGATTTGTTCTCTTTCCAACGGTCGTACCCCGATCCGTACTTCGACTGGCAAGGCTGGCGCAAGGCAATACAGGGTGTTCGTCAGCAAGAGCAATCAAAAGCCTCGGAACGCTCTGACTGCCCGGGACAATCGAACCAATGGACTCTGCAAGGGCCCGCCAATGTAGCCGGACGAGTCAATACACTGGCCGTTCAACCCAGCGCAGAAATGACCCTTTTGGCTGGGTTTGCAGGCGGTGGTATTTTTAAAACAACCGACGGCGGCGTCAACTGGCGGCCGGTCTTCGATGATCAACCCGAACTGGCCATCGGCGACATCACCTACGACCCCAACAACCCGAATATCGTGTATGCCGGCACGGGCGACCCGAACGTTCCTTCCATTGTTTTTAATGGCAACGGCCTGTACAAAAGCATCGATGGCGGCGAAACCTGGGCTTATCTGGCCCTTGGCCAACAAGGCATCATATCGAAAGTCATTGTAGACCCCTCCAATTCCAGCACGCTGTATGCCGCCGTAATGGGCAACCCATACATCCGCGACGAGCACCGGGGCATTTATAAAAGTACTGATGGGGGATTGAACTGGAGCAAGGTGCTTTTTGTAAGCAATCAGGCTGGAGCAAGCGATCTGGTCATCAATCCCTCCAATCCCCAAATCCTGTACGCTTCCTTTTGGGACAGAATACGCAGCAATCAGGAATCGATCATCCATGGCCCTAATGCCAAAATTTATAAAACGACCGATGGCGGTGCAAACTGGACGCTTCTCAGCAACGGCCTGCCTTCCGGGGCAATGGGTCGAACGGGACTTGCAATTTCTCCGCAAAATCCGGACAAACTCTACGCAATTTACGTCGACACGCTGGCTACAGTGGGCGGCCTGTACAAAACCATCGATGGCGGCGCCTCCTGGACGACGGTGAATACCACAACCATCGACGATGCTTTCAGCGATTTCGGTTGGTATTTTGGCAAAGTGAGAATCAATCCGACAAACGACGAAGAAGTGTATATTCTGGGGGTTCTGTTGTGGCGAAAAGCCTCCGGCAGCAATGCCTGGCAGGTTGGCGCCGGCGCACATGCGGATACGCATGATCTTGTTTTTGTCTCTTCCGGCCGTCGTTATCTCGCGACCGACGGTGGCGTGTACCGCAATGATCCGAATCAGATGCTTTGGGTTAAAAGTAAAAATCTGCCTACAACCCAGTTTTATCGCACCAATTTCAACCCGCATACACCGGATGTCTACTGGGCCGGCGCACAGGACAATGGCATTCAAACAGGGAACGGTCAGAGCCTGAACAACTGGCTGTCCGTCTTCTCAGCCGACGGATTCCGAAGCCTTTTCCACCCCACTGACTCCAATACTTTCTGGGTTGAAATTCAAAACGGTACCATCCACAAAACAATGGACGGCGGTAACTCCTGGCAATTTGGTCAAAGAGCATTGGGTACCGGCGACCGGTGTAATTGGGATATGCCCGTATTTACGAGCCCACACAATCCGGAATTATTTTACGCCGGCACATACAGGGTCTATTCTGGTTTTGGCGGCTCGGGCTGGTCGCCGATTTCAATCGATCTCACCGATGGCGTAATCTACGGCGAACGTTTTCACAATATTTCCGCCCTGGCGGAGTCGCCCATCATACCTGGGAAACTGTTTGTCGGGACCTCCGATGGCAATGTCAGCTGGCGCGATGCCAACGGAGACTGGTATGTCGTGGTAACAGCACTGCCCAATCGCTACGTCACCTCGGTATGCGGCTCCCCTACCCTGCCCAATCGTTTTTATGTGACTCACTCCGGTTTCCGGGACAATGAAAATATCCCGCATATCCATCGTTCCGACAACAATGGCGGCGTTTGGGTCAACATCTCGGGTAATCTGCCGCAAGTGCCTGTAAATGATCTGTATGTATTACCAGGACACAGCGACAGCATCTTGTTTGCCGCCACCGATGCCGGAGTTTATGTCACACTCAACGGCGGAACCCTCTGGAATCGCCTGGGCAACAACATGCCGGTCATCCCGGTTTTCGACCTCGAGCACAACCCGGTCAAAAAACAACTGCTGGCCGCAACGCATGCGCGCGGCCTTTGGTCGTATCCGATCGATTCCTTGTTGATGCAACAAATACCATCCACAGTATCGCTCAGCGGCAACATCCGCACGGAAACCGACAGCGCAGTGGCCAATGTTTTGGTCGCTACAACGGCATCGAACGACAATGGCGTTTTTACGGTGGCCGGAGTCCCCGACTGCCAAACCTACACCGTAAGGCCTTCTCGCAACGACGCCCCCCTGAATGGCGTCAGCACCTTCGATCTGGCACTGATCAGTAAACATATTCTGGGGATCGAATTGCTCAATTCCCCCTACAAAATCATTGCGGCCGATGCTAACAAATCAAACAGTGTAACGACATTCGATATCGTTGCCATTCGAAAAATACTGCTGGGTATCGACTCGATCTTCGTGGGTAATACCTCCTGGCGGTTCATACCCGAAAACTTCATCTTTCCAAATCCCGGGAATCCGTTCACGGTTGCGCCCTTCCCCGATTCCATCGCAGTGGTCTTGCAGGGCAATCCCATGACCGAACTTAATTTTATTGGTATAAAAACAGGGGATGTAAACGGTTCCGTTGTGCCCTCCTTCAACACAAACGAAACCGAGGTTCGTACGGGTTTGCGCTGGCCATTGGTACTGCGCGACAAAAAATTCGAACCCGGCGAGCGCGTAAGCGCCGATTTTTCGGGCAATATCAGCGCCTATGCCGGCGTCCAGCTGAGCATCGCTTTTGACCAATCAAATTTGGTTTTTGAAAAAATCGAGCCGCTTCACCCTGACCTTTCAACCGATCATTTTGGCATCAACCGGGTTGAAAACGGATTGGTAAGTTTCGCTTTTGAGAACCCGCTCGCCCAAAGTGATTTTTCGGTGGAAAGCCCCTTGTTCCGAATTGTTTTCCGCACAGTAAATACCGGAACACTCGTCTCCAGTCTGGGCTTGGCCGATTTCCCCACACCGAGGTATGCTTTTCAGGACGACGGATTTGCACTGCTTCCGGAGTTACTTGCCGCTCCGGCTGTAACGAGCACAGAAGCAGGCGTTTACCCCAACCCTTTCGGGGCCGGAGG
>JADZFP010000051.1 GCA_020849825.1 Saprospiraceae bacterium | reverse complement strand
TGGTGTCGACGCGGGTTCGGCATACGCTTTCGGCCGCAACGAAGGCGGCGCCGACAACTGGGGACAAGCCGCTCAACTTGCCGGCAACGGCGTTGAAAGCCAGGACCACTTCGGCTGGAGCGTTGCCATCAGCGGCACACAAGCCGTGGTCGGCGCCCCGGGCGACGATGACAAAGGCCCCGACGCAGGTGCAGCTTATCGTTTCAACGGCGCGGCCAACTGGGCTCAAACCGCCAAACTGCTGGGCGCTCAAACTTCGGCTGGCGACAACTTCGGTCGCAGCGTGGCTGCCAGCGGCAACTACGCCTTCATCGGCGCTCCGTACAACGACCTCGGCGGCGATGACGCCGGCGCAGCATTCCTCTTCAACCAGATCGGTCAAACGAGCCTGGTTGTGAATTACAATGCTCAGGACGGCGACAACTTCGGCGCTACTGTTTCGATCGACGGCGATTATGCCGTGGTTGGCGCTCCGGGCGCAAATCCGTTCGGCGACAATTCGGGCAAAGCTTATGTCTACCTGATTGTCAACCAGGGCCTTGCACTGGTCGGCCAACTGACCGACGGCGGCGGCCAGGCCAACGACGCCCTGGCATCCAGCGTAGCCATCAGCAATCGCATTGTACTGGTTGGTATTCCGCAAGACGACAATGGTTCGGAACTGAACCGCGGTTCGGTTTACTTCTACGAAGGCCTCTGCGTCGACGACAACACTGCCGTCCGTCCGCGTACCGACGAAGACGACCAGGTCCTGCTGAAAGGCCTCGACGTGCAGTGCTTCCCGGTTCCGTTCAGCGACAACCTGACCATTATGGTGAATTCCGCCGATGTCGACGTTCAGATCTCGATCCTGAATGCACTTGGCCAGGAAATTTCGCAACTCAACCAGGGCAACCAGGTGGCCCCGGGACAATACCAGTGGCAAGCCGGCAAGGCACAGCCCGGCATGTATTTCGTGCGGGTAAGCGCCGGCGGTCTGGTACAAACCAAACCGGTTGTACTGGCCCGGAATTAACTTGATTTGAGGTAAAATATCAGCAAAGAGGGGTTTGGCCGCGATGGTCAAACCCCTCTCTCTTTTTCCCTATTCAGCGTCTTCCAAAATCACCAATCCTTTGTCGAACGGATTAAGGTGTGTTTTGAGCGAATCAAGGAATGTTTCGCCGTATTTCAATTGATAGGGTATAAAATTGTCGTGACGCTCCTGCAACCCGCCGCCGGGGAAAAGTTTTTCCTTGCCGGCGCGGATTTGGTTGAGCGCCACTTCGTGCTTTTGTTTTTCCGCGCGCACCAGGCGGTTTTGCCATTGTTCAAAATTGCCCGCTGCCTTTACGCCGTCGGCCCGCACGGCATTATCCAAAGTCGGGTCGATAGCAGACGCCTTTTGGGCGAGGCGTTCGTAAATGGCTTTCAAATCCGTTATTTCCGATTCAAGGCTTACCTCGCCGGCTGCATGACGATCGATATACGCCCGAACCAGCGAATCGGTATCCTGGAAAAACTCGGCCGGAGTAAAACCGAACTTGTGCAATTTTTTCACGGCGTCGCGGTCAAACCACTGCACGGAGTTGCGCCGCAGGAGCATGGGGAAATTCACGCCGAAATGTTCGTACAAACTTTTGCGTTCGAGCCAGTAGGCGAGTTCGCCACCACCGCCGACGTAGGCCAGATTTGGCAATACCATTTCCTGAAACAAAGGACGAAGCACCACATTGGGAGAAAAACGCTCCGGGTGTTCATCCAGTTCGGCCAGCATTTCTTCTTCTGTAAATACCAAATCGGTATTCAGTACTTTGTACGAACCGCTTTCGCGCACGATCCGTTCGCGCGAACCCGGCCGGAGATAAAACAGGTTGATCTCGCGCGGAGCAGCCTGGGTTTTGAAACCGAGTTCGTTGAGGCGCGCCACGGTTTCGCCTACGAGGCGGTGCGCCGTATGGTGTAGCAACTCATCGCGCATGACGGGGATGAAGTGTCGTTTCAGCGCCGGATGATTCATATTCAACACAACCAAGCCAAAGCGCCCCAAAAATTCATGCAGCAATGCCTGTGTGGCTTCGGCAAAACTGGCACGTGAAGTGTACGATTTTTCAATACGCTCAAACAGGGAACGCGCTGCTTCGCTTTCGCCCAGAATACCTTTCAGCTGATCCAATACCGGGGCAAGCAATTCGGTATGCATACTGCCGACAGCGCCCTGCTCTCCCGACTGCCATTCGAGCCGACGGCCGAAAAGGTTGATGTGATTCAGTTCTTCCAGATCATGGTCTTCGCTGCCGAGCACAAAAACCGGGACGATTCGTTTGCCGGTTGAGGCCTGTACCGCTTCCGCCAGATTGATCGTCGTGACGGCTTTATAGATAAAATACAGCGGTCCCAACAGCAATGCGGGTTGGTGCGCAGTGACCACCGTAAAGGTGTCCGGCAGGGCAAGGGCTTCAATTTGTTTGAAAACAGGGTCAGTTTCCGGAAGCAAGGAATATTGTTCGCGCAGAACTGCAACCAGGTCTTGTCTTGGAAACGTCGCTTTGCCCTTGGCTTCAATAATCGCTGCAAACGACTGAATTTCAGGCTCATACTGATAAAACGGCCGCAAGCTGGCTTCGCCCGTGGCATAGGCGAGATCGGTTTTGGCGAGTTGTGGTATTTGAGGGTAGGGCAGGAGGGTTTTGCGCATGATCCAGGTAAAATGAAGGCAAAGTAACAACACAAGCCTTTGAATGTTCCCGGATGCCACTGTTCATTGGCGCAATGATCAAGATGTAAAAGAGATTGGGCCGGCCGAGGCTTCCCGGCAGACCCAATCAGAATCATCTTTATGCTTTATCCGTTAAAAATTGCAATCCCACGACAGCTGTTTTTGAACGTTGGGGCCGCCGGCCGTTTTGGAAATAGTGGAACCGGTTGAGCACGCCTTGGCAGAACCTGCGCCGTTGCCGAGCACGCCGACCCAGCCGCCCGCGGCACATACGTAGATCGTGCCGGGAGAAAGCAAAACCCGGGTGGTCACGCTTCCGGTAGCGGGATTGGTGAAATAAAAGTGATTACCGCCGGTAGTACTGGTCAATTCAAGGCAACAATCGTTGCAGTTTTCGTAGCATTCGCCGCAGTCAGTGTAGTTCGTCCGTTCGGATGCGGCGACATCCGGGGTGGCGACTTGTTGTACATTTTCTTTTTGGCAGGAATACATGCCCAGGGATACAAACCCGACG
>JADZFP010000050.1 GCA_020849825.1 Saprospiraceae bacterium | reverse complement strand
TCCATCCGTGTACCCATTTTAAATCAAAATCCAAGTGAACCATGCGAATAAAGTAAGCCTTGCGAATTACTTCTTGCTGGGATTAATCGCCTGTTATTATCTGCTCGGTTTTTTCTGGTTCGATCCGATGATCGAAAGACAATTCTGGGATGAGCGGGATTTCCATCTGCCCACCATCCTTCATTTTATCGATTTGCCTTTTTCAGAAGCCATCAAGGATTACGGGCCGGCAACATTTCCCCTTTATCATATCCTCTACGGCGTTTTCTACCAATACCTCTCAAAGGATATTCAGGTATTGCGGTTGATTAACCTGGTTACCATTTTTCTGACCGCCGGGTTGTTGGCCTATTACTTTTTACGTTTTAAAAAATTCGACCGGAATACCGTGATCGTCATTCTGGCCGCCTTTTTAAGCAGTCCGTTTCTGCGCGCCACCGGATTCGCCCTGGTTACCGATCAACTCCCTTTTTTCTTTATTGCGCTGGCCATGCTGGCCTTTGAATACGCCCTGGTGAAAAATGCCCTCATTTGGCATATCCAGGCAGCCGCATTTGCTTTTTGCGCTTTTTACACCCGGCAATTTTACTTTTGGATACCCTTTTATTTCTTTTTCAGGAGTATTGCGCACATCAGGGGTTTGCAGCGGCAGGCGGTCTTCGTTCTTTCTAACGTCATACTGATGGTACCGGCCATTTATATGCTCCATATCTGGAAAGGGTTGGTGCCACCCCATGCCCAAGCCCTGCATCAGCACTCGAATATACTTCTGAGCTTGCCGTTCGGACTTGTCATGTTCCCCCTTTATTGTTATCCGGTGATGCTTTACCTGGGAAAGCGCGAATTATCCAGGATCAATTACCGGCAAGTCGGCGTATTTGTGGGTATCGGGATTTTGTACGTGATTTTTTACACGATAATGGGGTTCGACCTCCACATGGTACAAGGCGGTTTGTTATCCAAAATTTTCCTGCGGCTGCCACAAGGGGTCGCTGCCCCGGCGTTTCTGTTTTTCAGCTATATCGGGGCGCTGATCGTGGCATACTATTGCGCAAAAAATTTCCGGAAGAACTATTTTCTCCTGTTGATACTCTTAGTGCTGGCGCTATCCCTCATCTTTTTCCAACGATACGCCGATCCGATCCTATTCATGTCGATCCTGATATTTTACGACAACCGCGCCAACGGAGCATTTGTTTTTTCCAAATTTTTGTATTTGTTCGTCGCGACCGAGTTGGCGTTATACCTCGGTTCGATCGTTTATTATTAAACACCCTGCCCGTTCCATCTTTTTTTCCCGAAATTTGTTGCATATTGGCAAAATGCGCAATACCGGGCAACCTGTTTGGCTCCCGGCGCGCCAAATTTGCCATACTTACCCAACCAGGCTTTTACGATGAAATACCGGCTTACACTCTTCCTGGCGCTATTGAGCAGCGCATTGTTTGCTCAAAACACGATCACCCTGCAGCGTACGCTCAACTGGGCTGCCGAACCGCGCTTGCAAACCCTGCCGCACGGCGAGACGGTGGAAATCTGGGGCTTTGAACAATGCCTGTACGGCGATGCCGCGCCCGGGCTGCCCCTGTTTTCCGAACGTTTTGCCCTGCCGGGCCGCTCGCGCATCACGGCAGAATTCGTGGCCGTGCAGTACGAGCCCTTCGCCAAAAAAGCAGGCCCCGAAGACGCGGCGCTGAGCGAAACCGTCCGGATTGACGCCTCCGCGGAACAGGAACGCAGCCGCTACTTCGGGCGCGTGCGTTTTTATCCCATCCGGAAAACGGGCGGCGGATACGAACGCATCACCTCGTTTGCCATCCGTGTAACAATTACGCCCGAAGCCGAACCGGTCAAACCGCGCGGCGGACCGTTTACCTATACCTCGGCCCTGAGCGACGGTACGCTCTACAAGTTCGGCATCAACCAGACCGGCGTGTACAAACTGGATTTCAATTTCCTGAAAAACGACCTGGGAATCAGCAACCTGGAAAGCATTGACCCCCGAACCATCCGCCTCTTCGGCAACGGCGGCGCCATGGTACCCGAACGCAACGGCGACCCCCGCCCCGACGATCTGCTGGAAAACGCCATCGTGATAGTGGGTGAAGCCGACGGGAAGTTTGACAACGGCGACTATATCCTGTTTTACGGCGTCGGCCCGGCGCCCCGATCGCACCGCCCGGCCGACACCGACATGCCGCTGACCATTACGCAACACCTCTACGACCACCACGCCTGGTATTTTATCAAAACGGGCGCCGGACAAGGCCTTCGGGTAACCGAACAAAGCAGCGTCCCGGCTACTTACGTGACGGAAGAATTCGACGACGTGCAGCGCCTCGAAACCGAGACGGTTAACCTGCTCGACTTTTTCAACTCCGCCCAGGGTTCCGGCAAACGCTGGTTCGGCGACTATTTTTACCAAACCCGCGAACGCAGCTACAGTTTCACGTTCCCCAACATCGTCGGCGGTTCCACCGCCCGTTTGCGTTCGGAGTTTGCCGGGCGTTGCGGCGTCAACACCAACCTGCGGATACAGGCCGGCAGCTCCACGTTTTCCGGTCTGGTTTACAGCGTTTCGATCAGCAACAACGAAGCGAGTTTTGCTTCCAACGCGACGATCAACGGCGGCTTTCAACCCGCGGCCGATAAAGTAGATGTAAAAGTACAATACCTGCCGGCGTCCGAACCCAGCGAAGGCTGGCTCGACTACATCGAGATCAACGCGCGCCGCCGCCTGCGCATGGTCGACCAAAGTCCGCTCGAATTCCGCGACCTGCAAACGCTGACACAGGATGCCGCCACCTTCCGCCTGGGCAACGTGAACGGCCCGCTCACCATCTGGGACATCAGTACGCCGCAAACGCCCAAAAAACAACTGGCTGCCATCGGCGGCGGTTCGGCAGAGTTTGGCGCCACTACGAAAGGCGTACTGCGCGATTTCGTCGCCTTTTATGACAACTATGCTTTCCCCAAACCGCAAAAAACCGTTGGAAAAATTGACAACCAGAATATTCACGGTACCGACAACGTGCATGCGGCCATCGTGTACCATCCGGATTTCGAAGCCGCCGCACAACAACTGGCCGAACACCGCCGGGCATACAGCGGCCTGGATGTAGTGACGATACCCATTGAAAAACTGTATAATGAGTTCTCCTCGGGCGCCAAAGACCCCACGGCCATCCGCGATTTTGCCAAAATGCTGCTGGAGCGCAATCCCGATAAATTCCATTTCCTGCTGCTGTTCGGCGACGGCTCATTCGACCCGAAAAATAACACCAACAGCGAGGACAACCTGGATTTTATCCCCGTTTTTGAAACATACCAGTCGTTCAGCCCCATCTACTCTTTTCCTTCCGACGACTATTTCGGCCTGCTCAGCGACGGCGAAGGCGGCGCCCTGAAAGGCGCGCTCGATATCGCCGTGGGACGGCTGACGCCCGGTACCGCCGCCGAGGCGCAGGCTATCGTAGATAAAATTGTCGCCTACGACAATAGCCCCGACCTGCTCGGCGACTGGCACCTGCGCAATCTGTATTACGCCGACGACGAAGACGTCAACTATCACATCGACCAGGCCGATAAACTGGCCAACGAGGCGGAAGCGGCGGAAAAATGGTTCAACAGTGAAAAAGTGTACTTCGACGCCTACCAGCAGGTGGCCACCTCGAGCGAAAAACGTATACCCGACGCCAAAACAGCCATCAATTCCAGTATTTTTAAAGGCGGCCTTACCGCTCAATACATCGGGCACGGCGGGCCCCGCGGCTGGGCGCAGGAACGGGTGATCGACAACAACGACATTGCCGGCTGGGACAACGCCAACCGCTACCCGCTTATCATCACAGCCACCTGCTCTTTCGGCGGCTACGACGACTATGCCACGCTCACGGGCGGCGAACAAGCCCTGCTAAAGGTGAATTCAGGCGCCATTGCGCTGTTTACCACTACCCGGGCCGTTTACATCGACGGGAACAACGCCCTGACCGACGCCGTACAAAAAGTGATCTTCCAACGCGTCAACGGGCGTTACCGCACTATTGGCGAAATATTACAGGACGCCAAAAATGCCCTGACCTTCAGCGACGAAGAGAACGGCCGCCGCTTTACCCTGCTCGGCGACCCGGCCATGCACCTCGCCATGCCGGAGTACCGGGTGCGCACCGCGGCTCTCAATGGTAAAACTTTTAATCCGGCCCAGCCGGATACCCTCCGCGCCCTGATGCCGGTGACGCTGGAAGGTGAAGTGACCGATACGCTGGGCAACTTACTCGGCGATTTCAACGGCAAAGTGTTCGTCACCCTGTTCGACAAAAAACAAACCTTGTACACCCTGGGTCAGGACTCCCGCAGTATTGTGCGGCCATTCACCGTGCAACGCAATATACTGTTCAAAGGCAGCGCAACCGTAACTAATGGCCGCTTTAGCGTCAGTTTTATCGTACCGAAAGATATAAATTATGCCTACGGCAACGGCAAACTCAGTTACTACGCCGAAAACGGCACCCCGCTCGACGCCGCCGGCGCCGATACGGAGATCATCATTGGCGGTACCGCCAACACCGTGCAGGACGATACGCCACCCACGATCCAGGTTTTTCTGAATACCCAGGACTTTGCCTTCGGCGGCATCACCGATAAAAATCCGAGAATACTTGTCCAATGTTCCGACGATTACGGCATGAACGTCACCGGCACCAGCCTCGGCCACGACCTCACCGCCGTGCTCGACGACAACGTGCTGGAAACCATCGTGCTGAACGATTTTTACGAAAGCGAACAGGACAACGCCAAAAAAGGAAAAGCCCTGTACCCCCTGCGTGACCTGGCGCCCGGCCGTCACAAGTTGCGCGTGAAAGGCTGGGATATCGCCAACAACTCCGGTGAAGGCTACACCGAATTCGTGGTGGCCGAAGACGGCAAAGCCGCGCTGGCGCACGTACTCAATTATCCCAACCCGTTTACGACCAATACTTACTTTCAGTTCGAGCACAACCTCGCCGGCCAGTTGCTCGACGTGCAGATCAGCATTTTCTCCGTATCCGGCAAGTTGGTTAAAACCCTGCTGCACACCGCCGCGGCCGACGGTTTCCGCGTGACAGATATCAACTGGGACGGCCGCGATGAATACGGCGACACGCTGGCCCGCGGCGTTTACCTGTACCGGGTAAAAGTGCGCGGTACCGACACGGGCGGCGCCCAGGTGACGGCAGAAAGCGATTTCGAAAAACTGGTGATTTTGAAATAAATGTGGGCAATGTGGGCAATGTGGGCAATGTGGGCAATGTGGGCAATGTGGTCAATGTGGTCAATGTGGGCAATGGGGGCAATGGGGGCAATGGGGGCAATGGGCGGCGAATAATCATTCTTTTCCGGCGTTTACTCGAACGGCGCTTTTCGATTTGAAGGGCGCCTGCATTTTGCGGCATCTTTTTACACACCAAAACAAAGATGCCGCTATGATTTCCCGGAATGTATTCCTCGTCCTCGTTGGCCTGTCGCTGCTGACCGCTTGCAAACAAACCGCTTCCAAAACCGAAAAAGACCGGCTGTCCAATTACCATTTCGGACAGGTGCGCCTGGCCGACGGCGTACCGCTCGACCTGGCCGTAAACCTGCGCTGGCAAGTGGCCGATCCCGAAACCTTTTACCGTCAGCAATTGCACCCCGACACTTTTCAGCGCCACGTCATGTTTCCCCGTTGCGAGGAAGCGCTGCGTTCCATGGCCCACCACTATACCTCGGTCGACAGCATCTTTCTGCGTCAGCGCGAGCGTTTTCTGAACGACGTCAAAAATACCGTGGCTGCCACGCTCGGTACCGATGGCATCACGGTAAAAGAGGTGATCGTATCGGAACTCAAATTCCCGGACAGCTACACCTCGGCCATGGAACAAGCCGGATTGCTGCGCCAGGAGTTCGAGCGCATCCGCCGGCAAAACGCCGTGGAACTCGCCGTGGCCGACGCCGACCGCCGCAAGGCCGAGGCCATGGCCCGCGTACAGATCGCCCAGGAAGAAGCCAACGCCCGCATCCGCGACATCCAGGCCCGCACCGAAGAACGCAACCGCGCCGCCGAACTCGCCAAAGCCGAAACCGAAGTGCAGATCGAAGCCAAAAAAGCCGTGATCGCCGCCGACCGCCAACGCCAGCTCAACGAGGTGGAAATCGAAAAAGTGGCCAAACTCCAGGGACTGGAACTGCTCAAACAAAAACAAAACGATTCCGTGGAAGTGGAACGACACAGCACCCTGGCCCGCGTGTACGCCGATAACCCGAATTACGCCACTTTCGTTGTAAACAAGGAACTGGCTTCCAAAGTGAATATCGCCGTCGTACCGGCTGGGGCGAACCCCAGCGTGTTTGATAATCTGATCAATGGCGCCATCAAAAAAGAGTGATTGAGTGCCATTGAGTGATTGAGTGCCATTGAGTGATTGAGTGATTGAGTGATTGAGTGATTGAAATAATCACTCAATCACTCAATCACTCAATAAAAAAGCGCGACAAGTTCCCTCGTCGCGCTTTCGTTATTGGTATATTACTCTGCTCAGTTATGCCGTTTTCAAAAAGTTATTTGGGGTTGGTTTAAATTGAAGT
>JADZFP010000049.1 GCA_020849825.1 Saprospiraceae bacterium | reverse complement strand
GGGCGAACCGTCTTGATGTTTTCGTGGGTTTTTTCGTGCATTTGCATGGCACGCAGACCCACGGCGATGGTATTTCCGGTTTTACGGTCGATGGCTACGATGGAGGGCTCGTCTACAATCACTTCACCGTTCGACATGATTAGGGTGTTGGCGGTGCCCAGGTCGACGGCTAATTCCTGCTTGAAAAATCTAAAGAAGTTCAATGTTGGAGGTATTTAAGATCTAATGGATCGGGTTTTTTCAAAAGCGGGCAAAACTAAGCAGGTTTTTGGGTTTTTTATGGCAAAAACAAGAGTTTAATATTTGAATAACGGGGAAAAAATGCGTCGAAAGCTGCCGGTCATCCCACGGTCACGACCCAGAAATCGGAAGGCTGGAAATAACGCCTGGCCAGGGATTGAATTTCGTCGGGCGTAATTGTTCTAATCGTCTCGACCATACGTTCGAAAGCGTCCCAGGGCAACTCGTCGGTCACCAGGTTGCGCACCAGATCGGAGGTGTTCATCGGGCCGTCCAGACCGTTGAGCAGCATGCCCAGCAGGTAGTTTTTGACCATGCTCAATTCCTCTTCCGGTACGGGTTGTGTGCACAAACGCTGCATTTCGGCCATAATTTCCCGGATGGTCGCGGCTGTTTTGTCCGAATTTACCTCCGTGGCCACGTAAAAGCAACCGTCGTGCAGCATGGCGTCGACGGTGGAGTAGATGTTGTAGGTAAAGCCGCGTTTTTCCCGGATGTTCATCATCAGCCGCGATCCGAAATAGCCGCCGAGCAGGGTGTTGAGCACAAACATGCCGTCGTAATCCGGATGCCGCCGGTTGAACAGTCTCCGACCGATCTTGATGGCGGTTTGCAGGGAATCGGGTTGGGGCAGACGGATGGTTTCGGGTTGGGAGGCCGTACCGGAAGGAAGCACAAACGTTTCCTGGACCGGCAAATTCAGCACTTTATGGCCTTGCCCGAACAAGCTGTTCATCTGGTCGAGCAAAACCCGGTCGATGCGCCCGCTGGCAAAGATGCGGCAGCGCTCGGGCGTATGGCAGCGTTCGAAATGCGTGAGCAGGTCGTCTCTGGTGAGCGCTTCGTAGTCGGCCGGCATGGAATTGTAGCCGTAAGGATGGTGGCTTCCGAAGATTCGTTCGGTGATTTCACGGTAGGCGCGGACCTCCGGTTTTTCCAGTTCGACCAGCAACTCCGCGATATGCGTCTGACGGAACGTTTCCAGTTCTTTTTCGGGAAAAACGGGCTCCTGCAAAGCCTCCGCAAATACGGGCAACAGCTCGGCAGCGTATTTTTTCAGACCAACCAGAATGAAATTGGACGTGTCGAGATTGGTCGGAATGCTGAACGTACCGCCGTAATAATCAATAAGTTCGGCCATTTCCGCTCCCGTCCGGTGGCGGGTGCCGTCGCGCAAAAGGCGAGCCGTGGCACGCGCGGCAAGGCGCTTGTGCTCATCGGGGCGCCCTGCGCGGTACACCACTTCGATCTTGACGATTTCCTGATCGGGATAGTCGAGCACGTACACCGGGATGCCGTTGTCGAGCACGAACAGCTCCGGGCGGGGCAGTTCCAGTTGTTGCACCTCCCGGATCGGGGGCGGCGTTTTGCGGTCGGGTTGAAAGGAGGCTTGTTTCGGACGGCGCGGCATGGGCCAAACAGCGGTTTACTTGGCCCGCAAAAGGCTTGCGGGAAAAGGCTGCAAAAGTAGTTTTTCCTTTTTCAACAGCTTGTTAGTTTTTTTCCACAAAAAGCCGGCTCGGGCATTTTACTTTTGCGGGCAAGTTTTTGTCCAAATTACTGACAATCAATCATAAATCCGAAATCCATGAAATTCAGCGTCTCTTCGACCGAATTGCTCAAACAACTTTCCATCGCTTCGGGCGCTATCGGTTCCAATCCCGTGCTGCCGATCCTGGAGGATTTCCTCTTTAAAGTTGAAAATAAAAAACTGACCATCTCGGCGACCGACCTCGAAACCAGTATTTCCACGGCTATCGAAGTGTTGGCCGACGACGATTTTACCGTGGCCGTGCCGGCGCGTATTTTGCTCGATACACTCAAAGCGCTTCCGCAACAACCGGTCACCTTTTCCGTCAATACGGACAACTGGGGCATCGAAATCACCTCTTCCTACGGCAAGTACAAACTGGCCGGCGAAAACGGCGCCGATTTCCCCAATATCCCCGAACCCGACGCCGTCGATTCGGTCAAACTCAACAGCCAGTTTCTGCGGGAAGCGATCAATAAAACGGTGTTCGCTACCTCCAGCGACGAACTGCGCCCCGCCATGACCGGCGTGTATTTCCAGGTCGACAACAACAAACTGACCTGCGTGGCGACCGATGCGCACAAACTCGTGAAATACAGCACGCACCAACTGGCCGGCGAAGTGACCTCTACCTTCATCCTGCCGAAAAAAGCGCTCAACCTGCTCAAAAACGCTTTGCCGGCCAACGACGCCGTCAAAATTTCTTTCAACAAGGCCAACGCCTTTTTCAGCTTCGGCAGCATGCACCTCGTCTGCCGCCTGATCGATGCGCGTTACCCCGACTACAACGCCGTTATCCCGGTCGACAACCCCAACCACATGCTGTTGAGCCGCCGCGATTTTCAGGATTCGCTCAAGCGCATCGCTATTTATGCCAACAAAACAACCAACCAGGTGGTGCTCGATATTTCGGATAAAAGCCTGACCGTGAGTGCGCAGGACCTCGATTTTTCCAATGAGGCCACCGAACAGATGGCCTGCACCTACGAGGGCAACGCCATGCGTATCGCGTTCAATGCCAAATTCCTGGTCGAAATGCTGGGCGTACTCGACACCGACGAGGTGAAAATGGAATTCTCCACACCTTCCCGCGCAGGTATCCTGACGCCCGTGGAAGAGAACAACGACCGCGACATCCTGATGCTGGTGATGCCGGTGATGCTGAATAACTAAGCATTCATTTCCAGCCAGAAAAACAGCGGCGCGGCAGTGATCAACTGCCGCGCCGCTTGTCATTTACCCCTGTCAGGATGTATCAAACCTTCCACAAGCGCAGGAACAAACCTTCCAGGGCAAGGAACAACAAGGCGAAGACCACGCACCAGCGCCAGAGCGTGATGCCCTGGTTTTGCTCGTCGACAACCTGGGAGAAATTGGCCTCTTCCGCTTCGTCGAGCACGTGTACGTTGGCGGGCAGACCGGCTTTCAGGTCTTCGTCGGTTTTGTAGCTCAGATCGCTTTCCTTGCGGTCGTAGTTGAAGGCATATTCGGCCAGCGTGGAATCGGGGTTAAGCCCCAGTTTGTACCAGCCCGAGGCGCCGATCTGCGGTCCGGGCGTTAGCAACACTTTTGCGCCGAGAATACGTTGTTCGGGGATGAATTCTGCGCCATCCGGCGCGGCGTTTTCCTGTTGGGCGGTTTCGTCGGCCGCTGCACGGAGTTTGTAAATGCTTTCACCGGCCGCGGATACCTGATGTTTGGCTTCCAGCACCTCGTCGCGGCCGATGGTGTAGGCGATTTGCCGGCTTTTGGCGCCTGCGATCGCCATTTTGAACAACATGGGGACGAAGATTTCTCCGTTGCGCACCAGATCGTTCACATTCTCGTCGAGCGGTGCGGCGGATACGTACAGGGCGCCCTCGCCGGTGGGAAATTTGGCCAGCAGGGCCGAGCCGTCGCGGTAGGTCAGGATGTATTCGCCCCGGTTGGGCGCGAGCGCGAAGTTGCCCTGGGTGGAAGGCAGGCGCAGGTTGGCGGATTTATTGAGAAAAACGTCGCGGAAAACAAACTCTTCCGTGTTGATCTGGCTGGCCTGGCGCGGGGTAGGGGTGTAGGCGCCGAGGTTGCCCGCGCCGAAATTTTGAAGAAAGCCGTTCCAGGCGTTCAGGTCGGCGCTGGCCGGTGGAAATGCCAGCACATTGCCGCCGTTTTGGGCAAATGTTTTCAATTCCTGTGCCAGACCCGAACTCACCGCGGGCAGCTCGTTCAGCACGATCAACTGATAGTTGGCCAGTTTGGAGTAGTCGATAGCCCGGGCGTCCACATTGTCCATCTGGAAATATTTGGCGCCGGCAAAAGCGTTGCCCAGGAATTTATTGGGTTGCGCGGCATTGATAACCAGCACGTGGATGCGTTCGGCGACGTAAAAAGAGAGGTAGTAATCGTCGTCGAACTGGACCGGATAATCGGTCAGCGACAAACGGGCCTCGTGCCAGCCCGGATGCAGAATGGTAAAGCTGACGGTATCGAGGCGGGTCGAGCGGGCGGGCAGTGACAGGGTGCCAACCGGCTTCGTTTGTCCGTCGTGGCGCAGACTGAGCCGTACTTCCTGGGCTTCTTCTTCTCCCCGGTTGCTGACGCGCACCAGCAGATTGGCGGGTTGGTTGAGGATTTGAACGGGGCTTTCAAACCAGACGGAATCGATGGAGACGTTGTTTTCGCGCACAGCCCGCATGGGCACCAGATTGATTTCGAGCAGGCTGTCGCGGAAATTGCCCAGATCGGCGATGTTTTGTTGGAAGTCGCTGATCACGTAGGCGATCCTGTTGTCGGCGATGCCTGTCGACAGGGTCTGTTGCTGTCGAATAAGCACCTTTGACAGGTCGCGGGTGGCCGGGCTGGTCCGGATTTCCTCGATGCGGTTGAGGGCGTCGTCTTTGCCGATGAGTCGTTGGTCGCGGCCTTCAAAGTCGTTGGTGATGATCTGGAAACGGTCGTTTGGCGCGTAAGCGCTCACGATGTCGCGGGCGCGTTTTTTGGCCAGTTCGAGCAAGGGGGCGTCTTTCTACAAGGCATTCATACTGAATGAATTGTCGACAAAAATGCTGACCGATTTTTCCCCGGTTTTTACTGCTCCCGAGCGCGGGATAAAAGGCTGTGCAAACGCGAGCACCAGAAAGATGATGGCCAGGCAGCGCATGAGCAACACCAGCAGGTTGCGCAATTTCTGGCGGTTGCTGGTTTCTTCCTTTACTTCCTTGAGGAAGCGGACGTTGGTAAAATAGACCTTCTTGAACCGCCGGAAATAAAACAGGTGGATGATGATCGGTATAGCCAGGGTGGCGAGGGCAGCCAGAAAGTACGGAAATACGAATTGCATCTTGTGTTCGGATGTGTTGGCAGGGGTATAGGACGTTCGGGTAGAGAAATTGTTTTATCCTGCGGGACAAAGTTGCGCCAGGTGGTTTGATGTTCAATCAGAGAATCGCCGGAGCTACGCAATTCTTGGGTGAACCCCTTAGTTTTGTCGCAAAATAGACCTTTATGCAGGCATATCACGATCTACTTCGCCACATTATACAACACGGTGTTCGCAAATCGGACCGCACCGGTACGGGAACCGTCAGCACTTTCGGGTATCAGATGCGATTTGACCTGAACGAAGGTTTTCCGCTGGTAACGACCAAAAAGGTGCACACGAAAAGTATGATTCACGAATTGCTGTGGTTTTTACAGGGCGATACCAATATCGCTTACCTGAAAAGCAATGGCGTGAGCATCTGGGACGAGTGGGCCGATGAAAACGGCGATCTGGGACCGGTATACGGCAAACAATGGCGCTCCTGGGAAGGACCGAACGGGCAGGTGGTAGACCAAATCACTGAACTCGTCGACTCGATCAAAAAGAACCCCGACAGCCGCCGGCTCGTGATTTCGGCCTGGAATCCGGTCGATATCCCCAACATGGCGCTGGCGCCTTGCCATTGTCTCTTCCAGTTTTACGTGGCGGAAGGCAAACTCTCCTGCCAATTGTACCAGCGCAGCGCCGACGTATTCCTGGGCGTGCCGTTCAATATTGCCTCCTATGCCCTGCTTACCCTGATGGTCGCGCAGGTGTGCGATTTGCAACCGGGGCATTTTGTCCACACTTTTGGCGACGTGCATATTTACCTTAATCACCTGGAACAAGTGGAACTGCAACTCTCCCGCGCGCCGCGCCCACTTCCGCAAATGCGGCTCAATCCGACCGTTCGCGACCTTTTTTCTTTCCGCTACGAAGATTTTGAACTGATGAATTACGATCCCTGGCCCGCCATCAAGGCGCCGGTAGCGGTGTAAAGGGTTTTGGGTATTGGGTGTTAGGTTTTGGCAAAAGGGTTGTTTCTGCTCTCGAATCAGGTTTTGGGTATTGGGTGTTAGGTTTTGGGTAAAAGGGTTGTTTCTGCTCTCGAATCAGGTTTTGGGTATTGGGTGTTAGGTTTTGGCAAAAGGGTTGTTTCTGCTCTCGAATCAGGTTTTGGGTATTGGGTGTTAG
>JADZFP010000048.1 GCA_020849825.1 Saprospiraceae bacterium | reverse complement strand
TTCTTTTACAAAATAGACCAGGGCGGTGTCGAATTTGCCCTGCGCCTGATAGAGGTGGCCTAATTTTTCATACGAGATGGCCAGGTTGCTTCTGTAAAAATCGTTTTGGCTGTCCTCCCTCGACATGGCAGCATATTGTCGTTCAGCAGCCGCGTAGGCTGCCATCGCCTCGGGGAAGCGACCGGTTTCCTGGTGTATTTGACCCGTGAGGCCGTAAGCATTGGCCACCTGCCAGGCCTCGGCGCCGGGCAGCCGGATGAGTTTCCCGAGCCAGTACAGGGCCTGATCGTAGCGGTTGATGTCTTCGAGAAAAGCGGCATAGTCGTACACGTTTTGTGCATTGGCGCTGTCGAGCCGGATGAGGTAGTCGTAAGCGAGCGCCACGCTGTCCCACTCGTAGCGGGTGCGGTGCATATCGGCTTTGAGCCGCAGGGCCTGCATGGTTTCGCGGGTGCGCGCTTGCTGTACGGAGTCGCGGGTATCGGCTTCGCGGCGCAGTTCGGCGATGCGTTGCCGCTCTTCGAGTATTTTCCGGGCTTGTTCCGGGCTGTTTTGCAGGAGGATCAGGGCCTGATCGAGTTCGCCGGCCTGAAACAGGCGGAAGGCCTGCTGGTATTGCTCGCTGGCGTCGTCGAGGTTGATGTGCTGGTATTTTTCGGCGAGTTCTCGGGCATCCTGCTCGATTTTTTTGGCGCGGGCATTGGCCAGGTCGATTTCGGCGCTGAGGGCGGCGATTTGGTCGGCGTTGGCGGCGGCGTTTTTTTGCAGTTCGGCGCGTTCCTTTTCGAGGCGGTTCAGCTTGCGCTCGATGGTTTTTTCGCTTTCGGTTTTGCCCACGTTGTAGATTCGTTTCCGAAACTCGGCCACGTATTCGGGCCGCGCCATGTATATGCTGACGCGTTCTTTTTGTCCGGCCACGGCTTTCAACTGGTCGGTATTGACCACTTCGAGGCCGCTTTTGCGCACGCTGAAGCGGAAACTCTCCTGTTCGGGCACCCCGACCAGGTTGAGGTGAAAAGAGCCGTCGGCCTCGGTGGTGGTGGCCTGGGAGCGCCCGTAGTCTTCTTCGACCTGAGCGTTGGTCACCGGTTCGAGGCGGCCGGTTTCAAATTTGCTGTTTTGCACCGTGACGATGCCTTTGAGGGCAGTCTGCTGGGCAAAGGCCGCCGTGCAGGCCCATAGCGCGACGAGGGTCAGAAGAGCGTTTTTCATTGGGCTTTTTTAAAAATTCTGGTCTATTTATTCATAACAACATTGAGCGGCGCCCCGGTTTGGGGGTAGGCGGTTTTGGTCAGCAGTTTGTAGCCGGCCCTGGTGAATCTGACCTCCTGCTGTTTTTGCTGCAGGTGTTCGGGGATGGCAATTTCGTAATAACCGGTCTCGTCGGTGGTATCGCGCAGGGCGCCGACAGCCGCCACGACGCCCGGCAAGGGCTTGTCGCCCGAAACTACGGTACCGAATACTTTATCGAGTCCTTGAAGGGCCACTTCGAGGTAGATGCTGCCCTGTGGCTCAATGCGGTAACTGCGCCCGGGCCGGGTGGCGTGATAGGGTTCGGAAAAATCCACGTCGATACGCACGCTGTCGCCCACGACGAGGTTTTGGAAAAAAGCCTGTCCGTTTTCGTTGATAGAGGCGCGTTTTCGCTCGCCGCCGGGCACGTCCATGATTACAAAGCCCTGTTGCCGCAGGATCATGTCCTGGGTTCCTTTTTTGCCGTGGACAAATACAGTGATGGCGGTGGTTTTGGGCTCGTTGCAGGGGCCATCGTTTTTCACCACGCCGGCGGGGTTGACCAGATAGACGAGGGCTGTAATCCCGATGGCGCTTCCGGCTTTCAGACCCTTGACTTCGAGATGGAACACACCCGGCAGCAGCGTGGCGACGCCGCCGGCGCCCAGGGCCATCAGGAGGCGGAAGGTGTTTTCTACCGATGCGCTCGGGCAGGGCAAAAAGGCAGCCAGGGCGATCGCCGGACCCAGCAAAAGGAGCAGTCCGATGATCCAGGGCAGATGCGATACCGGACCCGCTGCAGGGGAGGTAGCATCGCCGGTCGAAGGGGGATCATTCACGGGCGGCGCGGCGGCAGGCTGCAATACGTCAGGCAAACGTTCGATCAGGTCTAGCAAGGCAGACTGGATGGCGTTGAATCGCTGGAAGTAACTGTCGTTGTCGATAACGCCCCGCGAACGATCCTTTTGCAGGCTGTTGAACCTGCCGGCCTGGTGGATAATGTCGTGACGGAGATACTTGTCGTCCAGTTCGTTTGCAATCTGTAGCAGCGCATCCACTACCTGCGCGGTGTCTCCATTGGACAGCCATTGGCGAAGTATGACTTTTTTGGGCGGCATAAAGCTTTATTTGAGCAATAAAGATAAAGCGCGTCACAATGCCAATCGTCATCCGATGAAAATCCTCACCCTCTCCCACTCGCCCCCACCAACTCCCGCAGCGCGGCATTGAACCCATCTGCTTTTTGCAGGGCTTCCAGGCTCAGGTGCATCCGGTAGCGCCAGTAGTGCTTCGGGTTGGCGGGCACGTTGATGCGTTCTTCCTGAGGGTTTTCGCGGCGCAGGGCGCCATCCATGCTCAACAGGTCCTGGATTTGGAAAATAGCCCACATGGCCGGCGAGTGGAAATGCTGCGCCAGAATGGTGCGCGCCACCCAGGGTTCGCAGAAATAGGGGGCGCGGCCCTCGTAGCCGAGTTGTTCGTTGAAAAAACGCTGCGTCAGGTCGCGGTCTTCCTCCCACCAGCCGCGGATGGTGCTCATGTCGTGGGTCGAAGGGGTGACCACGGCGAGATAAGGCGCGTCTTTGGGGTGGAAGAAGGTGCGGCCGGCCTGCTTGGGCATGCGCTGGATCTCAAGACTGAGGATGCCCAGGGCGCGCATCACATCGGGTACGCAATCGGGTACCATACCCAGGTCTTCACCGCAGATGAGCATCTCGGTGGAGCGTTTCAGTTCGGGCAGTTTTTCATACGCTTCCTGCGCCCAGAAATCATCCTGGCGGCGGAAGAAATAATTGACGTAGAGGGCTTTGAGCGGCTCTTTTACTTCGTCGGGCAGGAAACGGAACGATGCCGTTTTTTCCATGCCGATCCGGAAAGCAAAACCCTCGGGATCGGGCGTGTCGAGCAGGATCACGTTGGCGATGAGGTCGTACAGCCCGTCGCGAACGCGCATGTTTTCCTCGGGGGCGAGGGCGGGAACGGCTTTTGTTTTGCCCGCGCTTTTTTTACCGCCGCTGCCGGCAGCCGGCAGGTTTTCGAACCACTGTTCGACTTTTCGCTGGGTATCGAATTCGGGCTTGAGGGTGTACTGGCTTTGCCCCGACCAGTGCCCGCCGTCGGGCGTTTGGTCGAGAAAGCCCCGGCGCACGTAATCGGCCAGATCGCCGAAGATGTCGTGCAGCACGGCATCGTTGATGTAGGGGCGGCACAGGCGTTCGCGGCTGAAACCGATACCGGCTTCGTAAAATTCGCCCTCTGTGACCGGTATGGCGGGCACGAAACGGCCCAGAATACCCTGTACGGCATCCAGCGGGATGCTCCAGATGCGGAAAAAGCCCAGGATATGGTCGATGCGGAAGGCGTCGAAATACCAGCTCATCTGTGCGAAACGGCGGCGCCACCAGGCAAATCCGTCCTGTTTCATACGTTCCCAGTTGTAGGTCGGGAAGCCCCAGTTCTGGCCAGCCACGGCAAAATCGTCGGGTGGCGCGCCGGCCTGCTGGTCCATGTGGTAAAGTTCGGGCTCCACCCAGGCGTCGCAGGAATTGCGGTAAATGCCGATCGGAATATCGCCTTTCAGGGCCAGTCCGCACGAATGAGCGTACCCGGCAGCCGCTTTGAGTTGGCGGTGCAAGTGCCATTGCACAAAATAGTGGATGGCGATCTCGTCGTGATGGGCTGCCGCGGGCGCCGTCAGCTGGTCGATTTCTTTGGCCGAATAACGGCTGTATTGCGGCCAGTTGGCAAACTCGACGCTGCCGTACCGGGCTTTGAGGTAGCAAAACGCCGCGTAGGGCACGAGCCAGTGGCGGTTGTCGGCGAAATAAGCCTGGTAGGCTTTGTCTTTGGCCCAGTCGGCTTTTTGTTCGGCAAAAAGCAGCCGGATCATCGCCCATTTATCTTTCAAAACCGCCTCATAATCCACCGCATCGAGGGCCTTGAGGGATTTTTGACGGGCGGCGAAGGGTTTGAGCAGGGCCGCGTGTTTTTTGCCGGCTACTTCGGCCAGGTTGAGGTAAACGGGATGCAGGGCAAAAGCCGAAATCGCGGCATAGGGATAGGAATCGGTCCAGGTATCGGTGGCGGAGGTGTCGTTGACCGGCAGTAATTGAATCAGTTTGAGGCCCACCGACCGGCCCCAGTCGGCCAAAGCCGGCAGGTCGGTGAATTCGCCCACGCCGTAACTGTTTTCGCTGCGCAGACTGAATACAGGGATGGCCACTCCTGCGCCGCGCCAGTCGGGTCGGGGCAGCCGGACGAAGCCGTCGTTGAGTATGGTCAGGCTGCCTTCGGGAGCGGCGTACAGCGGGCGGTTGGGACCGTCTTCAAAGCCCAGAAAGCGGTTGCCGAGGGTATCCCACACGCCGTATTTGTACCCGAGGGGGAATTCGTCGCGGGAAAGATCGAGTCGGGTCGTCCACCAGTCGCCCTCGCGGCGCAGCAGCAGCGGCGCCGCACTGTCCCAGTTGCGCAGTCCGACGCCGTGGCCGAGCAGGCAGACCGCCTGTCCGGGCTGGAGCATCGGGGCTTTGACGCGGAAGAGGTGGGAGGCCTCCCCCTCCGGCCCCCTCTCCAAAAGAGAAGGGGAGCGGCCCTCACTTGACTCTCCTTTGGAGGGGGAACCGGGAGAGGAGGCCGGAGAAGCCATAAATATCTCCCTGAACGGCTGGGTCAAAAACGCATTTTCCACCGCGCCGGCTTCTTCCCAGAAATCGATGACGTGGATTTCTTTGGAGCGGGCGGGGGCGGGATCGAGTTCGTGCCATTTGCCCAGTTCGCCGCGGGAATGACCGGCGGGGCCGTCGAAATGATATTGGTAACGCAGCGCACCAGCCGGGACCTCGATCAGTTCGGAGGCCCAGAGTTCACTGTTGAGGTAGAGGAGGGGGAAGCGTGCCGGGCCTTTTTTGAGGCCTTCGAGTTGGATCGACAGCGATTCGCCGGGTTGGGTGGAGAAGCGGAGATAGAAACGGATTTTCATGGACGATTGCCGCGCCTTTTAGGGGAGAGGGCGCGCAAATTTAGAGCGCATTTCTATCAAAAAACGACTGAAAAAGAAGAATTTACCCTACCCACCCCTCTTTCATCGCCTTCAAAATCGCCTCCGTTTTCGAATTGACCTGCAGTTTGTCGTACACATTGCGAATGTGCGAGCGCACGGTGTCGAGACTGATGCCGAGTTCGTCGGCGATGAGTTTGTAGCTGTACCCTTTCATGAGGCCGCGCAGGATGTCGAGTTCGCGGGCGGAGAGGTCGTGGTCGGCTACGATGGGTTTGACCGGTTGCTGAAAAAACTGCAACACCTTGCGGGCCACGGTGGAGGTCATGGGCGAGCCGCCGTTATACACGTCGAATACTGCCTGTACGATCTCGCCCGGCGGGGTGTTTTTGAGCAAATAACCGCTGGCGCCGCTGCGCAGGGCCTGGAAAATGCGTTCGTCGTCGTCGAATACGGTGAGCAGCACGACCTGTATTTTCGGATTGATTTCCTTGACGATGGGCAGCGCTTCGAGACCGGTCATGCCGGGCATATTAATGTCCATCAGCACCACGTCGGGCTGATGGGCGGCCAGGTCGGTGCGGATGTTGTTGACGTGCGGCAGGGCGGCTCTCAGATCGAGACCCGCAGTGGCTTGCAGCAAAAACGAGATGCCTTCGCGCAGGTCGCGGTTGTCTTCGAATAGCAGGACTTTTATGGGCGCATTCATATACAAGCACAAAAGTAGCGCGGAAGGGATCGCCCCGGCAACCGCATAATCATGTTAAAACAGCATGGATCAATCCGGCTGACTGACCACCGCGATACATTTCAGTTCGATGGCGATGGGCGTCGGCAGCCGGTCGATACCCACGGTCGTCCGGCAGGGCAGGTTGTCGTGGAAATACTCGGCGTAAATGCGGTTGAAAGTGGGGAAATCGCGTTCCAGATTGGTCAAAAACACCGTCACGTCTACCAGATCTTCCCAGCGGGCGCCGGAGGCTTCCAGCACGGTGCGCACATTGCGAAACACCGAGTGGACCTGCGCCTCGAAGTCGAATTCCGTATAGTTTCCCGCCGGAGAAAGCACCAGTCCGGGCACTCCGTCGGTCTCCGGATCGCGCGGACCGATACCCGACAAAAAGAGCAGATTGCCCACGCGGCGGGCATGCGGATACAACCCGACGGGCTTGGGCGCATTGGAAGCGTGAAATTTTTCGGAAACAGACATTTTGAATGATAAATGATAAATGATGAATGATGGATCTGTGGTGAAAGGGGCAGGCGTACTTTTACCCTGTAAAAGTATTGTCTGCCATTCATCATTCATCATTTATCATTCATCATTACTCATGTCGCTTTGGGGAATTGATCTCGGTGGAACCAAAATAGAAGGCGTCGTGCTCGAAAGCCGCGCCAACCCGCGGCCGCTGGCCCGCCTGCGCATCCCGACCGAGGCCCATCTGGGTTACGAACACATTTGCCAACAAATCAAAAAACTGGTCGACCTGCTGCGCGCCGAAACGGGCCTGGCGCCGGAATACGTCGGCATGGGGCATCCGGGCACGCTCGACCCGGTGATCGGCGCCATGAAAAACGCCAATACCACAGTACTGAACGGCCGGCCGCTCGACCGCGACCTCGAACAGCTCCTGGGCGTGCCGGTGCGCATGGCCAATGATGCCAATTGTTTTGCGGTGGCCGAAGCCCTGATGGGCGCCGTGCCGGAAGCATTGCCCGGCGCAGAAGTAGTCTTCGGAGTCATCCTCGGCACGGGTGTCGGCGGCGGATGGGTCGTCGGCGGCAAAGTGCTCAACGGCCGCCAGGGCCTGGGCGGCGAATGGGGCCACAATGTGCTCGATGAAAACGGCGAGCCGTGTTATTGCGGCAAAAATGGTTGTGTGGAAGCCGTGATTTCGGGCCCGGCGCTCGAACGTTTTTATGAAAAAACAAGCGGACAGAAACGCCCGCTCCGGGAAATCGTCGAACGCGCCGAAGCCGGCGACGACCCGGCTGCCGTACAAACCCTCGACCGCCTCGTGCACTATTTCGGCAAGGCTGTCGCCGTGCCCATCAATATGATCGACCCGGATGTGATCGTGCTGGGCGGCGGCGTGGGCAATATCGCGCGGCTGTACACCGACGGCGTGGCAGAAGCCCGCAAATACATCTTCGACACTCGCCCGGAAAAGCGCTTGGAAACTATTTTCCTGCGGCCCAAACTGGGCGACAGCGCAGGGGTGTTCGGGGCGGCGCTGCTTTAAAACAGGTTCTTGAAAAAAAAAAAGATATCGTAAAAATACGATGGTATGACTTTAGTCACGCCATCTGAAAAATTTTTGCCGTCAATTTTATCCCGAAATTCATCACCATTTAAATTTCGGGAATATGAAAACGCTGTTTATTTCGGTTGCCGCGTTCTTTACGCTGGGCGCCGTGGCGTTGCCCCTCACGAGTTGCCGTGACGGCAATGACTTTACCCCTCGCAACATGCTCCAGTTGCACAACGGAGATGGAAACACAGACATCAACCTGGCCGATTGTCAGTTTAACCTGAATAATTTGCCGGTAGAGAACCTCAGTGAAGCGGAAAAAGCGAGTTTGCTTTTTATGCGCGAAGAGGAAAAACTGGCACGCGACGCCTACATCAAATTTTACGACAAGTGGGGGTTGAATGTCTTTAACAACATTCAGTCGAGCGAACAAACGCACATGGACGCCGTGCTGCAGCTGATTCAAAAGTATTACCTCACCGATCCGGTCGGCGCCAATGGCGTGGGTTCTTTTGCCAACGACAGCCTGCAGGCACTGTACAACCAGTTGATTCCCATTGGAGAACAAAGCGTTGTCAATGCACTCAGCGCCGGCGCCCTGATCGAAGAAGTAGATATTGTCGACCTCAAAAATGCGCTGAACGGCGTCGTGGACAATCAGGATATCCGGCTGGTATACGACAATCTGGGCCGGGCTTCCCGTAACCACCTGCGCGCCATGGTCAGAAACCTGGCCAATCGCGGCGTCACCTATGTCCCGCAACGACTGAGCCAGTCTGAATACGAGGCCATTATTAATGGCGACTGGGAAACGGGTAATTGATTTCAAACATTCTTCTTCACCTATAAATTACTGAAAATGAAACCCATGCAATTTATCATCGGGCTGGGCTTTTTGATGCTCCTCCCGTTTGTATCCAGCGCGCAACGCGGAAGCGGCGGCTGGTGTACTCCCAATAATTACAGCAGGCTTTTCAACCCGCAAAGTATCGTAGAACTAAAAGGCACGATCGTAGCGGTAGAGAAAATCACTCCCGAAGCCGGTATGTCGACGGGCATTCACCTGGTCGTCAAAACCGAACGTTCGGGCAATATGTCGGTGCACCTCGGCCCATCGTGGTACATTGATAATCAGGATGTTCAGTTTTCGGCAGGCGATATGGTTGTTGTGAAAGGTTCAAAAATTACGTACAACAACGCGCCGGCCGTTATCGCCGTCAGCGTGACCAAAGGCGATCAGGTGCTCACCCTCCGCGATAAAAAGGGCAATCCTGCCTGGAACGGATGGCGAAAAGGCAGAAGGCAGTGAGCGGGTTAATGAGATCGTCATATGAACCTGGGGCGGAGAACCCCGCTGAATAAGGTTTCACGCATTGGATGCAGAGGCGCAGCGTTTGGGTTTGTCTTGATTTGTTCCTTTGCGTGAAATACAAGCCCCTCTCTGTGTCTCTGTGTCTCTGCGTGAAATATTAAAAAATAGCACGCAGAGACGCAGAAACACAGAGAGGGCTCTGTTTTGATTGCTCTCATAACGTGCTTTTCGATCGCTACGCGATACCTCATCCGCCTTTGCGCGCTTGGCGTGAAACACAAACCCCTCCTCGTGCAATGTAAAAAACAGAGACCCCGCATCCTTCGTATGAAATCCCAAGCGATAAGTCCGTTTTACCGCACCGGCGTCACCCTGAGGTCGAGCGTAGAAAAACCGCCCGCTTCAAAATGCTCCACCTTGAGCCGGTGTTTGCCGTTCAGCGAGACAATTACCTCGTCTGTGGCCGGCTCGTGCACGTCCCAGTGGTCGATCAGGCGCTTGCCATCGAGATAAAGTCGCACGCCGTCGTCGCTGCACAGTTCCAGTTTGTAGCGGCCTTTGGCGATGGTAAATTCCGTTTCGGCGACCGCGGCAAAATGCTCGGCATCGACGCCGTCGGCGGGTTTGTCCCACCAGGCAAAGGCCAGTTCGGGTACTGTTTTTTCCGCCGCGGGCGTTTGCCGGAGTAGTTTGTCGAAGCCGGCCGGGTTTTTCAACGGGTCGCTGTCGTCGGTATAGTTGAAAAAGCGGAGTTTCCAGGAAAATGATTTTTCAAACCGCTGAAATTCAAAAGCATAGGATTTTCCAGGCGGAATGGTTTCTCCAAAAACCGTGGTTGCGGCCTGGTCGCCGATGTACTCGAATTGCATCCAGATACCGTCGGCGTTCGGGTCGCGCTCTACTTCAATAAGCGCCGGGAAGCCGGGCGTGACCGATTGCATGGTTGCTACGCCTTCGCTTTTCAATACCCCCCAGCGTCCTTTCGGTCCGTAGAGCCGGATGCGGTATTTTAGCCCTTCGACCGATTCGAGCACGGCAATCGGGCGCTGGAAATCATAGGGCCCCCATTCACCCACGATGATCTGGTTGCGGCCCCGGGGCCAGTCGGGCGGCAGGGCGGCCAATATGCCATCGGGAAGGCTGTCGGGTTCTTTCAGGCTGCGCACCGGGGTGAGCAGGGGCTCGTAGGGGTCGGCGGGCGCCTGGCCGGCGTGACTGAAATTGAGGTTGCGCTGCGGGGCCAGCTCGGGGTGCGCCCAGGCGTCTTCTATTTTGACGGCGGGTGCGTACAGGTCGTTGCGGACAAAGTGGAGTTTCTCGTTGGTCTTGCCGGTTTCCAGCAGCCGGTCGAAGTTCCAGAACAGGTTTTCGCCGTTCAGGGTGATATTTTGCGAAGCGCTGATTTTCAAAGGCTTTCGTACATTGACAAACACATTCCGGTCGATATGATTGTCGCGGCTGCGGGTGTCGCGGTGTTGGGCATAGCCCCAGTCGGCGGGTTGTTGGTCGCGCGCCCAGAGCTGGATGCCGGTGGAGTCGTCGGCAAAATAGTTTTGCAGAATGGTATCCTGCTGCCCGTGCTCGATGGCGATGCCGGTGCGGCAATTGGTGATGAGATTGCCCCAGATCAGGGTTTCGTAGCTGTAACCGCCCCAGATGCCGTAAGTGCATTCGGTGATCATGTTGGCCTGGATGCGGTTGCGCGAAAAGGTCACTTCGATCCCATTGGTGGGGGCGTGCGAAAAGTCGTTGCCGAAAATATAGTTGTCGTTGCAGCCCCCCTGGCCCTTGTCCATGGTGCTCTGACCCGCCCAAAGGAACAGGCCGTCGCCGGAGTGTGTGGCCGAATTGAACGCGATGAGGTTGTTGCTGCTTTGTTCGTACAACAGGATGCCGGCCGAGTCTTGCCCGCGCTGGTAAAAGCCATGCGAATAGCCGCGCACATTCCAGTCGAGGCGGTTGTGCATCAGGCGATTGTTGCTGCTATGGTACAGGCCGATGCCCAGTCCGGAATTGAACTGGAAGGTATTATTGTACACCAGGCCGTCGTTGCAGCGGTTGAGGAGCAGGGCGTTTTGGCAGGCGGTAACGCGGCAGTTGCGCACGGTGGTGCGCTGGCAATTATCGAGATAAATAGCGGCCCCATAGCGCAGCCATTCGCCTTTGTCGTTCTGATGGTAGCTGAGCCAGTCGGAGAAATCCTCCCGTTCGCGGATGGAGCGCAGGCGAGGGCGGTAATTGTAGGAAAAATCGCAGTTTTCGAGGGTCAGCCCGGCGGCATTCCGGGCCAGCAGAGCGACTTTGAACCCGCGTATGCGGGCATTTTTGAGGGTCACGTTTTGCCCCGTTACGAGTATGGCCAGGCCGGAAAACAGGTCGGGCCGGACGGGGTCGGCCGTGCTGCGCAGCTCGGCGATTTGAAAATCGACGATAATGTTGTCGCCCGCGATCGTGACGACACCCTGGGCAGACTTCTCGCCCTGCGGGCTTTCTCCGGGTTTGAACCGGTACGTCTCGGGGACGATATGGCACGACTGGCCGATAACCAGGCCGGGCATCAGCCTGATTTCAGGGTTTTGTGCCGATAAAAGGCAGGGAAAAACAAGTAAAAGAAGAAGTAGTCGGCGCATAAAGAGCGGTTCAATTTCTGGCAGACGATGAGCTGGCTTTTTCCTTTCCATCGAGCACGTCGATCACGGCCTGTTTCAATTCGTCGTAATCGGGTTCTTCCGGGAACCGGAACTGGATGTAGGTGTAGTGCTTTTTTCCTTTGTCCATACCCAGCACGTAGTGGGATTCGCCGGATCTGACCGCGGCGCTCGATTCGGTTTGCAGGGTCAACTCGGTTTTACCTTCTTTATTGAACAGGTAAAAAACGTGTTTGTAATACAAAAGTCCCGAACTGACGTAGCGCTCGTACACCATGACCCGCTGACCGTTCCATTTAAACTGGTCGATGCAAAAGTCTTCGGACATGTTTTTCGGCAGTTTTTTAGCCCGCCAGGCAGAATACAGGATGGGTTTGAGGGCGTCGCCGTTGGCGTATTGTTTTTGTGCGTAGTAGACCTGAATCAACAGCGAAACAGCCCTGTATTCAGTAGGCGCCAGCAGCAGGAATTCTTTCAGCGATTTTTCCGCCAGCGGCAATTGTCCCTCGTGATAGCCCAGGAACCCGATGTTGTAGAGGCATTCCAGGTATTCGTCCGAATCGGACTCCACCTTTGTTTTGGCGACTTTGAATGCTTCAATGGCCTCCGCATTGCGGTCCATGTCGGAGAGCAGGTTGCCGATCTGCACGTAAGGGCGTTCGGGGCAATCGGGCAGCGTCAGGGCGTGCTGGTAAAAGATCAGGGCGCTGTCCAGTTTGTTCCAGATGTAGTAAAGGTCGCCTTTCCACGACCAGAAGAAGGGTCTGTTTGCGTCGATAGCGATAGCCCGGTGAATAGAGGAAAACGCCTCGGCGCTGTCTTTTAAAAAATAACCCGCCTGGGAGCGGTAAAACCAGGCGGTAGCGTATTTCGGGTTGCGGTCGGTCGCTTGTTTGAAATAAATCTGGGCATTTACCTCATCGTCCTGGTTGTAATAGGCGCGACCGACAATAAACAGACTGGTGTCGCTAAGTTTGCCGGCAGTCGGCGCCAGTTGGAGAATTTCTTCGTAAGCGTCGCGGTCGTACAGTTCCTTGATACGCTCATCGATCGATTGGGCTTTGGCGCTCAGCGTCCAAAGCAAAAAAAGGCAGGAAAAGGCTGTTTTTAGTGCAGTCATAACGTCGTTTGCTGATTCGTATGGCTGCAAAGTAGCGGAATAAACCAATGCCGCGTTGTGAAAATTGCCGTTTACTCCACTTTGATCGAGCTTTTTTCCAGCACTTCGGCGTAGTAGGCTTCGTATTCGGGGAGGATGTTGTGAATATCGAAACGACGGGCCTGCGCCAGGGCGTTTTTGCGAAATTGCTGCAGCATTTCGTCGTCGCTGAGCAGGCGAATGGCATTGCGGGCCATGTCGGCCACATCGCCTACGTCGCTGAGAAAGCCGGTAACGCCCTGAATATTGACCTCCGGCAGACCGCCGCCGTTGGAGGAGACGACAGGCACTTCGCAGGCCATGGCTTCGAGGGCAGCGAGGCCGAAACTTTCGCTTTCGGAGGGCATGATAAAGAGGTCGCAGATCGCCAGCAGTTCTTCAATGGCGTCCTGTTTGCCCAAAAAGCGCACATCGGCGCCGATACCGAGTTCGCGGCAGAGGCGTTCGGCGTTGGATCGCTCGGGGCCGTCGCCCACCATGAGCAAGCGGCAGGGCAGGGCGTCGTGTACGAGTTTGAAAATATGAATCACGTCTTCCACGCGTTTGACGCGGCGGAAGTTGGACGTATGCACGAGGATACGCTCGCCCTCGGGGGCCAGAATGGTTTTGAAGTGGTCTTTGTTGACCTTTTTAAACCGTTCAAAATCAATGAAATTGTAAATCACCCTGATGTCGCGTTCGACGTTGAACAGCCGCAAGGTATCGTCTTTGAGGTTTTGCGAAACGGAGGTGACCCCGTCGCTTTTGTTGATACTGAACTCCACCACCGGGGCGAAGCTGCGGTTGTTGCCCACCAGGGTGATGTCGGTGCCGTGCAGGGTGGTGACCACCGGCAGGTAACGACCCTGTGTCAGCAGTATTTTTTTGGCCATATAGGCTACGGCAGCGTGCGGAATGGCGTAGTGGACGTGCAGCAGGTCGAGGTTGTGGTATTGCACCACATCTACGATGGTCGAAGCCAGGGCAGTGTCGTAAGGCGGGTATTCGAAGAGCGGGTAGTCTTCGTTGTCGACTTCGTGGTAAAAGACGTTTTCGTGGAAATGCGCCAGCCGGACCGGTCGGCGATAGGTAATGAAGTGAATTTCGTGCCCCCGGCGGGCGAGGCCCATGCCGAGTTCGGTGGCTACGACGCCCGAACCGCCATAGGTCGGGTAACAGACAATGCCGATTTTCATATCACGAGGGTCGGGTGTTGGGCTTTGAAGGATGCGCTTATAACACGGCTTACAGGCAAAGGTTGCTGATTTTCCGGAATCCCGGGCGCATGGCTGAAGCCATAGGCGGATAATTGGCGGTAGTTTTTGGGGGCCATTGGCGTTCTGGTAAAAAAGCCGTGAGCCGAAAATCGAATTCACCCCGAATCGATTTTCAGCCCACGGCTTCAGCCGTCGGGGGACCGATCGCGAAACCGCGCCCCCCCCTGCCGGTCAAATCCGCATTTTCTGCCGGATCGTAGCCGGAATGGCATCTTTATGCACCAGCATCGACATGGTTTTGGCGCGGAAATAGGGCTGCGAAACGTAGAGGTAGCCGCCCGTGTTTTTGTTTACGTCGGTGCCCCAGGAGTTTTTCACGATGTAGTATTTCGTACCGTTCTGGTCGGTAGCGGCGCCGGTGATGTGCATGCCGTGGTCGTCGGTGGTCGTGAGCTCGTCGAAGCCTTGCTGGCGCTCTTCGGGCGTCACCCATTTTTCTTTGCCCGGCGTTTTGGCCCAGTTGTCTTTTTCCTCCTGGGTCATATCGGCCCAGGCGGTCTGGGGCCAAACGGCGAGGCCTTCCTTGGCGGAGAATGTTTTTTCCGACACGTCGCTGGCCCACACGATCGAATAACCGTTGTTGACGGCATTGTCGGCCACCTGGGTGAATTCGTCGAGCGGCAGGTTGTAGAACATGCCGTTCGACCAGTTGTCCGACACTTCCAGCACGAAGGGCTGGTAGTACGGGTGGTGGGTATAGGAACTCAGGGCCACGTAGTTGTCGAGGTTGATACCCAGACTCTGAGCGTAGGATTGCGGGGTAAACTCCTTGCCATTGACGGTGAATTTGGCCGGCGGAGCGCCCATGTACCCGTCGAGCGCGCCTGCGTAAGCGGCTTTCCACTGGTTGCTCAGTTTGCCGTCGGGCATTTTGATGACGGCGTCAAGCATGGCTTTGAGCACGGCTTCCATTTCACCGTGTACGGGTTTGTCCTGGCCAGCCGGGAAACCGGTATAGGCCGACTGCGGCACGAGGCCGTATTCGCGCACGATGTTGAGCACGTCGTGGGTTTCGGCGCCCTGACCGAAAGCGGTAGCGCCCTGGCGGCGGACGTAGTTTTCGCCGCGCTCGAGGTAGCCGGCGCGCACGATGTACATTTCGCTAAGGTCGACCTTGCCTTTGCCCATGCGGAGCAGTTCGCTTTCAAAAAAAGAGTTGGCCGAGTAGACCCAGCAGGTGCCGGATTTGAACTGGTTTTGCACCGGGGTGGTCTGCACCGATTTCATGACGGTGAATTTGTAGCCGTTGAGCTCGCCCGGCAATTCCTGGGCGGGCAGTACGAATGCCGCGAACAGAAGTGCGGCGAGGAGAAGTAATTGTTTCATGTGAATGTCATTTTTAATTAAAGCGAATGTAGCGGCAGCGGAGGCATGATTTGCCGGCAACCGACGAACGGCGGGTATCGACATTTCTTCAGCAAATGACGCAGGTCCTGTTTCTACCTTTTTAAGGTTAAATTTTGTGTTTAGCCCTTGAATTGGGCAATGCAAAAAAGCAAGAGACGTTAATGCAACATCAATTTAATCCCTCATCCCGCTACCGGTTGCCATCTAATATTCGTCGTTTCGCGTATTCGCTGAACCGGTATCGGCATTTGTCCATCTTTCAATAACCGGTTCCCATGGGAAACAAACTAATCCTCTTCTCCGTCCTGCTTTCCTTTTCGGCGTTTTTACCTGCCCAGAATTCAGACTTTTACCCCTGCACGCCCGGCCCCGGCGGCGGCTCCTCTTTTTGCGACGAGATCTGCAACGCCTGCTCCCTCAACGGCTTTTCCGGCTCCAACGACGGCTATTACCAGTCTACAGCCAACGGCTTTTGCGGCACCCTTGAAAATGCCCAGTGGTTCGGCTTCATCGCCGGCGAACCCAACGTCGCCATCACCATCACGGCTTCCAACTGCCTCGAAGGGCACGGCATGCAACTGGCCCTGTACGACGACTGCGACAGTCCCCCGCTCGACTGCGGTGAAGGACAGGTCGATGGCGCGGCCCTGCCCATTACCGTGAGTTCGAGCCTCACGCCGGGCAAACAGTATTTCCTGCTTGTCGACGGGTTTGCGGGCGATTTTTGCAATTTTAACCTCAATGTCAGCCCGCCCACAGCGGTGTACTCGCCCCCTATCGGCAATGCCGCACAAGTACAAGGGCCGAGTGAAATGTGCCCCGGCGCGACGTTCACCTTTGCCACCCCGGCCGTGCCGGGCGCAGGCGGCTATGTGTGGAACGGTCCCCCGGGCACCCTCGTCAACGGCGACCCCGTACCCGTCACCGTGCCTGCCCCCGAAGGCGTATCGGTCGAAATTACCATCGGCAACACCGGCGGCCAAATCGCAGTGCAACCCGTCAACGGCTGCAACCAGGGCAATTCCGCGGCTTCCGGCGTGGTCATTCTCGGCGACGAATACCGCCCGGTGCTCACCCTCGATTCACTGGCAGGCCTCTCCTGCGTCAGCGATCTGACCACCCTCCATGTAAAAGTGCATCCCAACGGCGATTACCGCTACGAATGGTCGACTACCGACGGCCGGCTTGTCGATGGCGCCGACAGCCCCGAACCAGTGCTCGATTCGGTGGGTACCTATACCGTCGTGGTCAGCAATGCCCTCAACGGTTGCTCTTCGACCGACAGCGTGGTCGTCGGCGCGCCGCTGGTGCCCGACAGCGTCGACCTGACCCTGACACCCGTGCGCTGTTACGGCGAAAAAAACGGGGTTATTACGATTAATCAGGTGTTCGGCGGCACCGAGCCATTCCTGACTTCGCTCAACGAACTTCCTCTTGGTCCGGCCGCCGAATATTCATTTTTGGCCACGGGCAACTATCTGCTTACGATCGAAGGCGCCGACGGCTGCCGCTGGGACTCCTTGCTGTACCTGCCCCAGCCCGACGAACTGCTGGTCAACCTCGGCGAAGACACAACCATTCACCTCGGTCAAACCATTCAACTGTGGAGCGACGAAGCGCTGAGCGATCCTGCGCGCAAAGCCGAACTGCTCGTCACGCCTAATGTGCTGCAAACCATGGCTTGTGATAGTTGCTGGTACATGGCGCCGGCTTCTTTCCGCTATGAGGTCATGGTGCGCGATTCGGCCGGTTGCGAGGCTGCCGACGAGCGGGTGGTGACGGTCAATAAAGAACGTTACATGTTCATTCCCAATGCTTTTCGCCCCGACGAGGCTGGTACGCTGAACGGCGAATTCCGCATTTATGGCGGGGAGGACGTCGAAAAAGTGCTTTCGCTGCAGGTGTACGATTACTGGGGCGCCCTGGTGTTCGAAGCGTATGATTTTTCCCCCAATGAAACAGGACCGGCATGGGACGGTCGTTCGCACGGGGAAAAACTGGCTCCGGGCGTCTTTTTATACGCTGCGGAAGTGGCTTTTCGCGACGGGGCAAAACAGTGGTTCAAAGGCGATGTGACCCTGGTGCGGTGAGTTGAGCGGAAGGGGTACTCAAAACGCTGCCTGATAAAATTGCACGGAGAGGGGCTTTTGTTTCACGCGAAGGGCGCGAAGTTTTTATTGCACGCAGAGATGCAAAGGCTTTTGTTTCACGCGAAGGGCGCAAAGGAGCAAAGGGCGCAGTTCTTATTGCACGCAGAGACGCAAAGGCTTTTGTTTCACGCGAAGGGCGCAAAGGAGCAAAGGGCGCAGTTCTTATTGCACGCAGAGACGCAGAGGTGCTGTGTGCAATAACAAGAAGTTTTGCAAAAAAAATAGTAGATTTTCAATCAGATAAGCAAGCCCTTTGGGGCTATGCAGTTTAGGCAGGACTTAGTTCCTGCCTATTTTGTTTAGGCTGATTATTTAAGTAGTAATGAGGGTCATATGCTGCGTTGTTTTTGTACAGGGTGA
>JADZFP010000047.1 GCA_020849825.1 Saprospiraceae bacterium | reverse complement strand
GTGGTAACTGAGTTTGGTCACATCGATATCACCTGCAAAAGCATGGCGGTTCAGCGCTTCGACATCTTGCATAACGACCTCGAAATGAAGTCCTTCGGTATCGATGCGATCGTGCAGCATGGCGAAGAAGATAAAGGTGTCGTTGGGGCAGGGCGAAAATCCGAGGGATAGTTTTGTCATGGTAATGCGCAGTGTCTGGCTGCGAATGTCGACCTTTGGCAGGTGCAACCGGAAATTTTATTCGAAGACAATCATTTGCTGGCGATAAACAAGCCGGCTGGCTGGCTGGTTCAGGGCGACCGCACCGGCGATTCTACGCTCACCGACTGGGGAAAAGCATATCTCAAGGAGAAATACGCCAAACCGGGCGCTGTATTTTTACACCCGGTGCACCGCATTGACCGGCCAGTGAGCGGGGTGGTTTTATTTGCCCGAACCGATAAGGCGCTGGGGCGCCTGACGACGCTGTTCCGGGAGCGCAAGGTGGAAAAATCGTATCTGGCCCGGGTGCTCCGTCGGCCCGCAGTCGAGCAGGGCGAATTGCGCCACTGGTTGTGGAAAGACGAGCAGCGCAACGTGGTCAAAGCTTTTACGCAAAAACCCGCCCGGCACCCGGATGCCAAGGAAGCGCTGCTGCGGTATGAACTGCTGGAAAAAAGCGGTGAGGAGTACTTGTTGCGGGTGGTTCCGGTCACGGGTCGTTCGCACCAGATCAGGGCCCAACTGGCGGCTATGGGATGCCCGATTGTCGGCGACATAAAGTACGGCGCACCGACGCCTTTGCCGGATGCGAGTATTGCGCTGGTATGTAACAGCATGGTTTTTGAACATCCGGTTCGGAAGGAAGTGATCCGGATTGCGCTGTAGCGTCTGTAGTCGGCGATGCTGTAGCGCCGACCTCCAGGTCGGCGACACAGTAGCGCCGACCTCCAGGTCGGCGACGTTGAGAGAAGAAACAGACCGCGATTTTAACCAATGCCCTGATCGGTATTTTTCACTGCATTGCTCCGCCGTGAAAAAACTAACGGGATGGACTTTCTTATGTTTCGAGCAGTTTAGCATTATCGCGGGTTACTGTTGCTCTCAGTATCGCCGACCTGGAGGTCGGCGCTACAGAAAAATGCCTCGCTGACATCTTGCATGTCGCGAGGCCCGAAAACAATAAACAGCAGGATATTTTACAGTTGCCGGTATTCGGTTGCAAACACCGGCATAAACATGAAATGGCTCAGACGTTGCTGATCTTGCGGATTACTTTGTACAACCGGGTTGTTTCGTTGACTTCTTCCTCGAAAGGATCGTGATCAAAGTAGTTGGCCGAAATCAGCTTGAATTTGACGATGCGGCCGCGATTGTTGAACACTTTCTGGACATATTTGACCCAGACGTTGCCACTGCTGCGCACGGCATAGATCTCATTGTCGCGGATATCGTTGAGGTTTTCTACAGATTTACAAATTACGATGTCGCCGTGGCGGATAACCGGCTCCATCGAAGAGCCTTCAATCTGAAAGGCGACCAAACCTGTGCCGCTGACGCCCGGTATGGAGAAATAATTGTTGTCTTCCCGGCTTTCGGCACCGAGCGTACTGCCGGCAAATGCGCGGATGGTCGTGAAAAGGATATTGCCCTCCGTGGCGCCGGAAGCAAATTTTTCTCCGCCAAAGGCATTGGCCGGCGCTTCGAAACCAAATGGATTGCCGATGCCGTGCAACATCCAGGCTTCATTGATATCGTAGGCACGACAAAAGGACTGTGCCTGACCATAATCAATAACACGTTTGCTGTCGGAGTTCAGGAAAGCGCGGATGATGTGCCCATAGGCTTTGTTGCCCAAAACTTTTTCTGCAACATCGCCTACCCCGCGGCCTCCGCGGTCGTTTTTGACGATGGCGCCGCGTTCTTCCAATAACTTGAAAGCTTGTATAAAGCGGCCGTTTAAATTGATCCGATCTTCCTTAATCATAATGCAGCAGTGTTTTAGTGAAAAACAGCGGAGTGAAAGCCCGGCGGAAACGTTCAAAGTATAATCACTGACTTCACCGGATATCGCTTTCTGTTCCCCGTTTTGACACTGCAAACTTAAAACAAATGGTTTTTAAAAACAAAAAATGTCAAAGATTTTTTTTCGGACTTTGCCTCACTTTTTCACAAGCCTTTTCGACAATACTGAATGTCAGGTTGTTAGAAAAATAAAAAATCATCGCACAACAAGTCGTGTTTGAAACGTTTTACCGGCAGGGCTTGTTTCCGGGGTGTTCCGAATGCCAAGTTTTCGTACTTTTGTAGCGGAGTAATCAGCATTCCGGATCGGACTGTCCTGTGTTTTGATCCTTGTTCCTCAAACCATCAACTTGATTGCTCCTCAACTGCGACATGAGCATCACTATCTCTCTGCTGAACCACAAAGGCGGCGTGGGCAAAACCACGAGCGCTATCAATATCGGCGCGGGCCTGGTCGAACTGGGTAAACGCGTCCTGCTGATCGACCTCGATCCGCAAGCCAACCTGACCATCTCGCTCGGGATTCCGCGCCAGAAAATCACAATTTACGAGTCGCTGCGCGGCGAAGCCGAACTGACACCCTACACACACAAACAGGGGCTCGACATTATTACCTCTTCGCTCGACCTCTCGGGCGCCGAACTCGAACTCATCAACGAAGCCGGCCGCGAATTCATCCTGCGCGAACTGATCGGACAAGTCGCCGACGACTACGACTATATTATTATCGACTGCCCGCCCTCGCTGGGCCTGCTGACCCTGAATGCGCTCACCAGCAGCCGCTTCGTCATGATTCCGCTGCAAACGGAATTCCTGGCCGTACAGGGCCTGGCCAAAATCAAACAGGTGATCGACAAAGTCCGCTTCCGGCTCAACAAACAACTCGACATCGGCGGCGTGGTGGCCACGATGTACGACAGCCGCCGCGTACTGAACCGCGACGTGGTGGAAACCATCCATAAACACTTCGGCGACAAGGTGTTCCGCACCTATGTGCGCGACAATGTCGCC
>JADZFP010000046.1 GCA_020849825.1 Saprospiraceae bacterium | reverse complement strand
TATTTAATGTTTTTAAAAAATTGGTTTTCAGTGAATTAATTGCACTCTTTTGCTTTTTTGGCGTCGGTGAGCGCTTTGAAAGCGGAGTCGCGGTTGGCCTGGGCGCCGTCGCGCACTTGCTGGGCCTGATGGAGAATGACTTCCACGTCCTGGCGGGAGGTACGGGCTGAATCGAACTCGCCGGAGGTAGTCGTGTAGTAAGCCCGGGATTCGATTTCCAGGTATACGCCTTCGCAGTTGGCAGGCCGACCGCAGGGTTTTTTGTACTGGATGGGCGGGCAGTTTCCGGCGGTTGGTTCATCCGGTGCGGGCTCGAAATAGCAATCCGAATCGACCAGACTGGGGTCCGGATAGTTTTCGTTTCTCGGTTTGCCGACGCCTTTGTTCCAGAGGTAGATGGCGAAGTCTTCCAGCCCGCGTTTTTCGTTCAGCACGAGTTGGGCGGTTTTGAGCAATGCCAGCGCGAGTTTGAGGGTCTCGAGGGTTTGCTTGAGGGCGGCATCGAGTTTGGCCCGGTAGTCTTCGAGGCACTTGAGGATGGATTTGGACGAATCCAGCGCGGGTTCTTTTGATTTTGCACAATCGATGCGGGCCATCAGGTCGCGCATCTCGATGGTGATGCCTTCGAGTACGACGCCCACGTCTTTTACGCAGCAAATCAGCACCTGAACGGCCTCGGCGTATTTGCCGGCGTTGTGGCATACGCAGGCGATCTGGTTGGAGAGTTTGTCCAGATCGGCAATGACGATATCGGCCAGGTCTTCGGTCGACTGGATGCTGTCCCAGTACTTTTTGATCCGGTCTTCCCAGGTTTTGGCTTCGTTATAGGCATTGAGCGCGCCCTGGTAATAGGCGTTCATTTCGCGGAGTTTGTTTTCGGCCGCTTTGAGTTTTATCTCAAGTCCGTCGATATAGACCTGCGCCAGGCTTTCTTTTTTTATCGGAAGGGTTGACATATCTTTTTTTCAGAGAATAGAGGGTGAATGAAGTGGAATCAGAGGTCGCGGCTTTTTCCTGTAAAAGGTTTGCCACCCGGTTTGGGGCTTTGCTGCTTGCCGTCGTCGGAGGGCGGACAGTCGTCGCGGAAACATTGCTCTACGGCATTGCAGAGCGCCGTGATGCGGGCATCCGGGGTGGGGGCCATTTCTTCCGGGTTTTCAATTTCCGGATGGCAGTACCCGTCGGGGTCGCAGGTAAAATGTTTGCTGGAGCAAAGGGAATATTGCTTCCACTTGCCGGCTCTTTTTGCCAACTGGCTGGAATTGATGTTCCGGAGAATTTTGACGTACTCCTCATACAGTTTTTTCCATTCGTCACCCGAGTTTTTCAGGTTGGCATCGACATCGGCTTTGAAGTTGTCGACCGATTTGACGAAGGCGTCGCCGAGCGGTTTGAGGCTTGCTACGTTAAGGTAAGCGTGGATGCCAGCGAGTTTGACGGATACCTCGAAGGTCGTATTGGCTTTGATGCAGGCAGTTTCGGCCTGGTCGATCAGGAATTGGACGATTTCATCAAAGCCTTTTTTGCCTTCTCCGCTGACGATGACGGCGTTCAGGGCTTTCATCTGTTCGGAGTTGCAGGGATCGGTCAGGGCGTAGCGGAGTTTGCAGGCGCTGTCTTTGAGGTCGCCTGTTTTTTTCTTCATTTCCTTCACAGCGGCATGGGCGGCGTTGAATGCCGCGACGCTTTCCTGGTCGCGTTGTTCGAGTTGTTTGATACGTGTGGCCAGTTCGTCGCTACCCTGGTCGAAAGCGGCAGAGAGGCACTGGTCGAGTGTTTTGTATTCCTGGTAGGTGTCGCTGGCTTTTGACAGCAGGCACCATTTCGACCATTGGGCATTTTCTGCCGAGCGCAGGTCGGTGATGGCCGCTTTGTGGCCGGATTGTGCCGCCTCGATATCGGCCTTGAGTTTTTCAAGATAAAACTTGTAGAAGACCGTGTCCACCTCGCCGAGCTCGCAGCGGGTTTCGGGGTTGTCTCCGAGGCTGCAAATCGTGACCTCGTCGCTGGTTTTGCGCCCCTGCGTGATGTCCGGATTTACTTGAAAATATGCCATTGTTGTTCAATTTTGGAAGTAAAAAGAAAAGGGGAGGGGTCAGGATTCGCTGAGCATTTTGTGGCTAAACTGCAGGATGATGAATTCTGCCGGGCGCACGACGGCCATCCCGATTTCCACGATCATACGGCCTTCCCAGATGTCGAGTTCGGTCATGGTTTCGTTGAGCCCGACCTTGACGTAGTAGGCTTGTTCGGGGGTAGCGCCCATGAGCGCGCCGGAGCGCCATTGAAGAAAGAGGAAGTTTTCGATCATCGACTTCACGCGCGTCCAGGTATTCTTGTCGTTGGGTTCGAATACGAACTGGAACGTGGCTTTTTTGGTCGATTCTTCCACCATGTTGAAGAAGCGACGCACGGGCACGTAGCGCCATTCGTTGTCGTTGCCGTTGAGGGTGCGGGCGCCCCAGATCTTGATGCCCCGGCCGGTGAAAGGGCGAATGGCATTGATGGAGCGGCCGGCTGTATCGTCGATGTTGAGGAAATCCTGGATACGATCGGTGATCTGGCAGGCGATGTCGCTTACGCTGCGCAGGTTTTCGTTGGCCGGGGCTTTCCACACGCCTCGGGTGCTGTCGACCCGGGCATAAACGCCGGCCACGGCCCCGCTGGGTGGCAGGTGAATGTCGAAAGAGTTGAGCGCCAGAATGACGTTGGCCTTTTGTACGTTGTTGAGGCTGGCCACGGGTACTTCGCCGCCGCTTTCGTTGAAGATCTTGACGTTGCCCAGGGCAGGGTCGTAGTCGTAATTGAACGTGGAGCGGATATTGGGGAAATAAGCGGCGCCGTAGCGCAGGGTAGTTTCCTCGCCCTGGAGCAGGTTGCGGAATTCATCGGCGATTTCCTTGATGTCGCCAGCGGTACGGGCTTCCCTGCCGCCATTGTGTACGTCCATGATGACGAAACGGTCTTTCAGCAACACGCATTGGTCGATGGCTTTGGCGATCAGGCCGAAGTAGGTGCCGGTATCCATGCTTTGGCCTTCCGGAAAGACGATGAGCGTGGGTTCGTCGTATTTTTCCAACTCTTCCAGCGCGGCTTCAAAGGGGGCCGCGTCGGAAACCGGGGTGCCAAAATCGAGAAAATCGCCGACCGAGATGATGTAGCAGGGCCCGCCGCCGTTGGCGAAATACTGCTGCAAGGCATAATACATGAGGTGCTTGGACGGACCTTTGCCATCGCTCCAGTCAAAATCGGCGTTGAACTGAAGCCGGCCGCTTGGCGTGCGCTGCATCCGAACCACCAGGTTTTGTTCTTGTTGGGTTTTTCCGAAATACTCCTCGTATTCCAGCAAGGAAGAAATACGGGTTGGTTTGCTGCGCAGGCTTTCCCCGCGTTTTTCGGCTTTCTGGGTGTACCCGATGAAAGCCGGAATGGCTGTTTCCACGGCGGCAATGGAAGGGGGAAATTTGGGTATTTCCTCGATGTACACGCCCGGGGTCCGGTAGTTCATATTGTAGTTTTTTAATGAAAAAAGTTGAAAATCAGATTGTTGTGATCAAATTGGGTATTTTGGAAATCAAGGTTTCGGCAAAGAGTTTCCCGTCCGGTGCGGGGCGCAGGGCCTCGGGAGGCGGGTTGGGCAGCCAAACTGCAGGCGCGCCAGGGGTCGTATAGAAGCCCTGCGGGGCGTTGAAAAAACGCCGGGTTTGTTTAGTCACCAGGTCGTTGCCGCTTGGGTCGAGCAGCAGCGTCGCTTCATTTACCGCCTGCAGGGGTAAATCGCGGTCGGACCGGTAACGCCACCACGCACTGCGGCTGAGAAACCGGATTTCAAAGACCGGATGCGAACTGCCGCCTCCGCTCAGCGGCACCTGCAACAGCCGGCCGTCGGCATCGAACAAGGGAAGCGCCTGGGAGGCATCGTTGTGTACGATCTCGACCATGCCGAGTAAGTTGGAGGTGCTGAACAACTGTCCGGGCGCAGGGCCCGACGGCGCGCCGCCCGACAGTTCGTTGTTCAGGTACACCTGCAGGTCGAGATTGGTGCTGCCACCCTGCACCAGAAGCCGGTAATAACCGTCGGAGATTGGTGCGCCCGGCGTGCCGTCGGGCTGAACCCGTCGGGCGAAATTGAGCGGAACACGGCGGGAGTTTTCCGTGACGACGGTTTCGATCTTTTTCACCTCCGCGCCTGTCGGGTCATTGAGTGTAAAAACAGCCGGGCCCGGCGCATCTGTCCAGGTCCAGGGAAATTGTTTGGGCAGGGCAATTCGGTCATTTTCAGTGGTATAGCCCTGACCGGCTACGGCAGCCCAGTTGGCGGCGCCGGAATTTTGCGTTGCGGCGACGGCTTCATAAAGGTCGCTGCCGATCAGCGCGATTTCGCCCGGCTCATAAGTTTGGCCTGCGGTAAATGCCGGGGCGGGTTCTGACAGTGCGGGGAATCCTGCGCCGGCGCTGGTTTTGCCGGCATTGGTCCAGAAGTAAAAAGCCGGCAGGTTTTTCGCCTGTCGGAGCCGCAGCGCGGTAAATGCGCGGAAGCGGGTGTTTTTTACGCGGATGAAGAAAGACATCCGAAAGCCCGTTTCGGTCATTTTTCGCGGTCGGTAGGTGGTCGAAGCGCCGATGGTTTCGGGGACGACTTCGATGCCGACAAAAAAGCCGGTGGCATTGCGCCCGATTTTCATTTGTCTGCCGCGCAGGCGGGCCGCGGTTTCAGGAGTGGGTTCGATGTCGAGGTCGCGGAGAATATCATATCGACCTTCCAGAATCATTTTTTCCAGATATGTGCGCCGTTCGGCGGGCGATTTTTCATAAAAAAGCTGCACCCCCTGCCCGTGTTCGGCGAGATAGAATTCGTGCAGAAAACGCACTTCGAACAGACGTTTGAAAACGAGGGTGCTCATAAGGGTCAGGGGGTCTTGTCGAGGGGTTTGGCTTCCGTCTGGATGATCTCG
>JADZFP010000045.1 GCA_020849825.1 Saprospiraceae bacterium | reverse complement strand
TGCGGCCGAACTGCCTGTCGGCGGCTACTCCTATTCCGGCATCTGGCTGGATGCCACGACAGGGCCCAGCAAGGATTTTCAGGCGAGTGTGGAGTTGTTTGCGGGAGAGTTCTTCAACGGCGATATTTTTTCGGCCGTCGGCGAGTTTATTTATCGTTTGCAACCTTACGGCACCTTCGCGCTCAGCTATTCCTACAACAACATTCAACTTCCGGCCCCTTATGCCTCCGACGACCTTTGGCTGGTCGGGGCGCGCACCGAACTGGCATTTACCCGCAACTTCTTTGCCAGCGCTTTTTTTCAATGGAATACCCAGGACAACAACTTTAACATCAATACCCGCCTGCAATGGCGCTTTGCCCCGGTGTCGGATGTTTTTCTGGTGTATACCGACAATTCCTTTGCCGAGAACATCGAAAACACTGCCGTACGCTTCTTCACCCCCAAGAACCGGGCGGTGGTGTTGAAAGTCGTGTACTGGCTGAATGTTTGACCCGCACCCAACTTTGCAAAATAGAATATCTGAGCCGCCGTTTTACCTTGGCTTAATTTTTCAACCGCACTAAAACCACGCTGACCGATTGCCATGAAACAGATCCTGCCTTTTTTTGTCCTGCTTAGCCTGACTTTTTTTCTGAGTGAATGTAAAACGCTCAGCACCCGCAAAACCAGCTCCACCACCATGCCGCGCGGCCGGGCAGCCGATATGACGGCCATGTCGGGGCCTGTCGGGGGCGACATCAATTTGAGTTACGTCAACCAGTACAGCGAAGCCGCCATGTCGGAAATGCGCCGCACCGGCATTCCGGCCAGTATCACCCTGGCCCAGGGTATTCTGGAAAGCGGCGCTGGCCAAAGCCAGCTCGCCCGCGAAGCCAACAATCACTTCGGTATCAAATGCGGCAACGACTGGACGGGCGCCAGCTACCGCAAAAAAGACGACGACAAGGATTCCAACGGCAATCTCATCGAGTCCTGCTTCCGCAAATACCGCGACCCGCGCGAATCGTACCACGACCACAGCGAGTTCCTGCGCGACCCGCGCAAGGCCAACCGCTACGGCTTTTTGTTCAACCTGCCGCCCAATGATTACCAGGGCTGGGCAAAAGGCCTTCAATCAGCCGGTTACGCGACCTCGGGCACCTATGCGTCCAAACTGATCAACCTGATCGAACGCTACCAACTTTACGTCTACGACGACCCCAATACGGCCCCGGCGCCCGTCAAACCGAGCAATCCGGACACCGCCGTAAAACCTTCCGAACCGGGCGCCCAGCCCGGCGCCTCGCCCTCTGCCGGCGGCGGCATCGATCTGCCCCCTATGGAGCGTGTACGGACCATCAACGACACTAAAATGGTCACTGCACAATCGGGCGAAACCTTGCAGGACATTGCCCGGATGTACAGCCTGCCTGTCGTACGCGTACAGTCGTACAACGACAACGGTTATGCCATGAGCCAAAAACTGCCGGCCGGCAGCACCGTGTACATTCAGCGCAAACACGACCGCTACCGCGGCAGCACGGGCAGCCATTTTATGAAAAAAGACCAAACCATGTTCGAGGTCTCCCAGATATACGGTGTGCAATTGCCTGCTTTGCTCAAACGCAACAATCTGGTGTACGGCGAAGAACCCGCGACCGGCGAAAAAATCCTGCTGCGCGGCAAACGCGATCCCAACGACAAACCCCGCCTCCGCGAAAAAACGACGGCCTCCTCCACGCCCTCCACGCCTGCAACGCCGGGCGCCGACTCCGGAATCAACCGGCCGAGCAATGGTACACCCGGCACCCCGACGCCCAAACCTGTGTCGGACAACAGCAGCATGACACCCGATGCCAACGAGGAACTCTTCGAAATCGGCGGAGAAGAACCCAAGCCTGCGCCGCCGCCCGTCAAGCCCGTGCAGCCGGCTCAGCCGACCGTCACGCCGCCGTCTACGTCGGGAACACCCTACCCCGGCGAGCCGAACAAGCCCCCGACAACCACGCAGCCGGGTGCAGGGCAGCCGAAGTATTACACCGTTGAAAAAGGCGAGACGCTGTTTCGGGTATCGCAAAAATTCAACACTACCGTCGCCAAACTGAAGGAATTGAACAACCTTAAAAGCGACTACATCCAGGCAGGACAGCGTTTGCGGGTGAATTAAGGCAGATTTTGCCCCGTTTTAGCGACATTTGCAGCGAGAATACAAGCTCCTCTTCCGGGGGCTGATACTTTTTTTAATCCGGCAGTCTAAAAACGCTGTCAGTTAAATTCTGATTCACGCTCCGCATCATGTCGCTTAATCGATTCCGCTCCCTTTTACTGCTCCTTTTCCTGGCCCCTTTTGTTGTTTTTGCCCAAAACGGCGCCCCCGACGTGCAGGCCAACATGCGCGCGCAACTGCGCTACGTTGAAAATTACAAACTGCTCGCCATCGGCGAGATGGAACGCACGGGTATTCCCGCCAGCATTACCCTGGCCCAGGCTATTCTGGAAACCAACGGCGGCCAGAGCCTGCTGGCCCGCGAAGCCAACAACCATTTCGGTACCAAATGCAACCGGCAATGGAAAGGCAAGACCTTTTTCAAAAATGACGATGAAAAAGACGACGCGGGCAATGCCATCGAATCCTGTTTTCGTGCCTACACGCGACCGCAAGAATCATACGCCGATCACAGCCGGTTTCTCAAACGCCCGCGCTACGCTTTTCTATGGAAACTTGAGCGCAGCGATTACCACGGCTGGGCCGAAGGGCTCGACACGGCCGGTTATTCCTTCGCCGATGGTTATGGTCAAAAACTGATCGACATCATCGATCGCTACCATTTGTACGTGTACGACGGGCAAAAAACGGCCGATTTTTCCGGTGAAGCCAATGCCTGGCAACGCCGGCTGGGCTGGCTCAACAACACACCCGTCGTGCTTGCACAGGAAGGCGAAACGCCAGCTGCCATCGCCCGCGCTTTTGGCCTCGACCCTGTCGACGTCGTGCGTTTTAACGACGAAGCCTACGATACGACCGAAATACTGCCGCAGGACGCCCTCGTCTTTCTGGCTGAAAAAGCCGACGCCTGGCAGGGCCGGTTTGTGTATCATACGGTACTGGAGGGCGAAAGCATGTTTGCCGTTGCGCAGGTGTACGGGATTCAACTGGAAGCCCTTTGCCGGCGCAACCGGCTGGCGTCCAACCACCCGCTGGAAGTCGGCGACATTCTGGAAATCCGCGAGCCCTTGCCCGAGCCTCCGGCTTTTACCGTCACCAACGAAACACCCGATGCCGCTGCGGCCGACCTGCTCGTCGCCGATGCCGAGTCGGAACGGCTCTATCCGGTTGAAAATGAAGAGGAAGAACCGGTTCCTGTCATCGATCTTCCCGACGAATCCGACCTGTACACGGTACAAGCAGGCGATACCCTTTTTGCTATTGCCCGCCGCTTCGACACCAGTGTGGAGCAACTCAAAACCTTGAACAACCTGAACAGCCACGTGGTCAAAACGGGGCAAAAACTCCGAACCCGATAAAAATGGAACCGCTTACGCCTACCGAACAACAGCCAGACAACGACCTTGGCCGGCTCGATAGCCTGGCCCAACTGCTCGACAATCGTTTTCGCATACCGGGCACCAATTTCCGCTTCGGGCTCGACGCCATCATCGGGCTGGTGCCCATGATCGGCGACTTCGTGGGCCTCGCTCTGGCCGGATACCTGTTCACGATTATGGCCCGCCGCGGCGCCGGTCCGCTGGTCATGTTGCGCATGTTGTTCAATGTAATGGCCGATGCGGCCGTGGGGCTGATTCCTTTTCTGGGCGACTTGTTCGATTTCGGCTTTAAAGCCAACACCCGCAATGTAATGCTGCTCAAAGACTATTATGCCGAGGGCAAAAAACGCCCGCATATCGGCTGGTCGCTGGCATTTTTCGCAGTCTTGTTATTGGCCTTCGCAGGCGGTGTGATCTGGCTCGTCGGGATGGGATTCTCCCAGCTGATTGCGATGCTGGGGGTTTGATCCAGGGTGTTGACGGGTAATGAAATTGTGAAAAATACCCGCGAAGTGAACAGATCAGCCGCAAAGGTCCTTTCTTCGCCTTGTTAAAAAAACAAGGCGCCTATGCCCCGCTTCCGTCCGATTCTTTTGTTCCTGTTCGCCTGGCCGTTTCTGGCTTCGGGCCAGTCTTCCGCTTTCCCGCTTTCCGATTCCGCTTTTGTCAGCCTCATCACCGTTGCTCCGGGAGAGGAGTTGTACAGCACGTTCGGGCATAGCGCGCTTCGCGTAAAAGATCCCGCCCGCAATTTTGACCGCTGCTACAACTACGGCACCTTCGATTTCGACCAGCCCAACTTTTACCTCAATTTTTGCCGGGGAAAGCTCCTCTACTACCTCAATCTCGAACGCCACCGCGATTTTGAATACGGCAATTTGCTCGACCACAGGGCCATGCAGGAGCAAATACTCAACCTCGACCCGGCCGAAAAACAACGCCTGTTCGACCTGCTTCAGGAAAACGCGCTGCCGCAAAACCGCGAGTACAAATACGACTTTTTCTACGACAACTGCGCTACCCGCATTCGCGACATCGTGGAAAAAGCGCTGCTTTACCAGGTCTTTTTCGACTCCACGTCCATCGAACGCGGCCTGACGATGCGGCAATTGCTGCGCCCATACCT
>JADZFP010000044.1 GCA_020849825.1 Saprospiraceae bacterium | reverse complement strand
GCTGTGCTCGACGGTTTGAAACAGTGGAATTGCCTTATCCACGTCTTTCTCATCATAGAGTGGCAGGGCGGGTTTGTGTTTGGAGAAACCCATCCGGTTGGCTCGTTCGGCATCTTCCACCTGGATTTTGGCGCTGTCGTACAGAATGATTTCTGCCAGGTCTGCCGTGGGCGGAGTCATGTAAATTTTGCCCCGAAACCCCCGTTTTACAAACAATGGGATGTAACCGCAGTGGTCGAGGTGGGCATGAGTCAGTATCAGGGCATCCACCTCGGCGGGATTGACCGGGATATCCTCCCAGTTTTTTTCGCGAAGGGTTTTTATGCCTTGAAACAAACCACAGTCCACCAAAAGGGTCAGTTCCGGGGTGCGCAGCAAGTGCTTGGAGCCGGTCACAGTTTGTGCCGCTCCAAGGGATTGCAGGGTGATTTTATTTGAATCGTTCATGACGTTTTTCTTTTTAGTGGCAAAAGGCAGTTGCCGCATCGGCTTATCTGTTGTACCAATGCTGTTTATCGGGTGTATCTCAATGCTGTTTTTGCACCGTAGCAGTGTGATTCCGGGCTTTCTCCCTTTGCAGTGGCTTTATCGGAAATTTCTTCAAAATGCGATACACCGCAGGGTGCAGGTTGTCGGCCATGTATGCCGGGTCAAAAAGGTCGCCCTGGGCAGTTCCTGTCCACACAAGCCGGCTCTGACGACGGTCATAGACATTCAGCGTAATCGTACTTTCGGCGTAATCGTATCGTTCCGTCACGTATCGGGTATTACCGTAGAAAAAGGGCGAGTGGTAGTAGTAGTTGTTGGGGTGCGGGTAGTAATAAGGATTGTATCTGCCGCCGCCCGGCGAACCACTGTACACGGCAGAGGTCATGGTCAGTTGTTTGGGCAGGCTGCGCACCACCAATTGAAGCAACACATCCGGAGAGTCCAATTCTGCCTGTAACGCGCGTTCGCCCATGCAGTGGGTGAAATAATTAAGCGTGTTGTTGCGGATGATTTGGTTGTTGAAAGTCGTATTGGCGGTGTCGCGGTCGGGCAGCCAAGCGAAGGTTTTATACCGGGAAAAGTCCGCCGTACGGTCGTAGTCGCTGTACACCTTGTCGTATGCGCGGCATCCGGCCATCGCGGTCAGCCCGGCTATCGCCAAAAAGCCAATGATTTTTATCCAGTTCATAGTTTGAATGTTTTATTCGTTAGCGCGTTTCATCAGCGTTTCATTTAAGTTGACCTCAACGCGGTCATCGAAGCCCTGTTGAAGCAAGCCGGGGTTGAAATCGCTGAGTAAAAAGGAAAAATTGGCCGATAAGCGGCAGGCCATTGTGCCCGCAAATACATGCCGGATACTGGCGTTGAGCATCGCGGGATGTTCCTTGCCGTTCAGGTTGAGCAATCCCTCTATTTTGAAGGTTTGCGTCGGGTGGTCTTGGGTGCTCACAAACGGCACATCCATTTTCCCTTTGAATACCAGTTCCAGTTCCGGGTGGGCGCGGGCCAACACGTTGAACGAGTCGCAGTTGCTTGTAAAGGTTTTCAGCGCGACCCGAAACTCGACTTCCGCCGTCTCGTAATTGAGTTTCATCTTCAACTCGTGGCTCTCGGCCACCAGCGCGCTGTCCATATGTTTGCCCCAGACCTGGATGTGGCCGTCCGGGGCGCCAAGAATTTGCTGAGCCAAAGCGGCTTGATATGTTAGGAGCAGGCCAGCGATTATCCAGAAGATTTTCATGATACGGTCTTTAAAATGACGAATTGCATCGGATTTAGCCTCAGGTTCACATAGCGGATATTTCGCTCCGGCTCCTCATGGCCGAGAATCGGCACGGTTGTTTCCAATCCGCCGTACAGACATTCCATAACGGTCTTCTTTTCATTCAATTCAAAATCAATCAGGGCGCATTCCTCTTTTGTCTCTGTTGTTGAGGAATTGAATACCACCAAAATCTCTTCTTTAAAAAGAATGCGGGAAAAGGCCAGCGTACATTCGTTACATTCCGGCAGGTTGAAATGCTGCCCGCCACCCGAGATTTCGCGGATGAACATCCGTCCGAATTTCAGCACCGGGCTTGACTTCCTGATTTGGGCGATAGCGGCGATGGATTGATAAAGCCGGGAGTTTGGGTTGAGCAGGTTGGTCTTTTTGTCTCGCGGGTCGAACAAGCATTCCCGTACCGCCCAGTCGCCGTCGCCGCTGCCGTCCAATCCTTGCTCGGTGCCGTAGTAAATGCAGGGTGTACCGATGGCGCAAAGCAGGAAGCCCATCGCGGCCACAATTTGCTCCGGTGTCGCATCGCTGCCAAAACGGTGTTTGGGATTTTGGCCGACTTGGTCGTGGTTGTCCACAAAAGTTACCAGAAACTCGCCGTATTCACCCCTGTCTAAGGCATTGCGTTGCAGGGCGGTGTAGCGCTCGATAAGCCTTTCGGGCGAAGCCGTGCCTTTTATCACGTCGGGAAGCGCGCCGTGCAGCGGGAAATCCAGCACGGAGTTCAGCCCGTAATACACGTTTTTATCGTTGACGGATATCGAGGTTTTCGGGCCGATATAGTTGGTGCTGACTTCATCCGGGCCAATCAATTCCCCGAACAGGAAGAAGTTTCTCTTACCTAAGGTATAGGCGTATTCCCGCACAGCGGAGCAAAAACGGCTGATGTCAATTTCGCTCATGTGCTTCGCCGCATCTAAGCGAAACCCGTCCACATCCGCTTCCCGAATCCAGTAGCAATGCAAATCAACCAGCAAGTCGTGTACATACTCCGCCTCCGGCGAATCGTCGCTTCGAAAGGCTTTCAGGTTGTTGAAATCGCCGTCACGCGTTTCAGGATAGGCATCGTAATCGCGGATTTGCCCCTGGCGATTGTATAGTTCCGGATTGCGCAACTCGACCGGCAAGGGACGGTTTTTGGACCGCCAGCCGCCAAATGGGAACCGCTCGCCCTGAAAATAAAAATAGTCGTGTCCATCGGCGTAAAACCAGTTGTCGCCCGAATGATCCAGCACGATGTCGAGGAATACTCGCATATCGCGTTCGTGTGCCGCATCCACCAATGCCTCCAAATCTTCTTTTGTCCCCCAGCGTTTGTCCACATCTAAGTAATTCTGGATGGCGTAACCATGGTAAGCATCGGTGTTGTTCTCAAAAACCGGGCTGAGCCAAAGCGCGGTACAGCCTAGATTTTTGATGTAATCGAGGTGCTGCGTGATGCCCCGGAGCGTGCCGCCGCAACTTTTTACCAATTGTTCTTTGGTTCCGAACCCCGAATGCCGCTCGGCATAAGCCGGTGGGTTTCGTTGGGCATTGTCGTGAAACCGGTCCACCAGCAGGAAATAGATAAACTCCTCGCGCCATTCGCGATGGCAGTTTTTCCAGTACTGTTTGCCGGGCTTGGGGGATAGGCTGATATCTTTAATGGATTTCATAACAGTGTTGTTATTTAGCGTTCAGGTACAACCTGTTGATGCGCATCATTTTATGCACAGGGTCATACCGGGATAGTTCTCCATCGGTTTTAAACTCGGCTATTATCGCATCGTGAAAAGCATGGTTATCGGGGAAAGCCCCTGTCAGGTTGCCTATCGTGAGCGGCTGGATCGGCCAGGCCGCTTCTTTGCTGAAATACCAATTTGTTTGAGCAGGTGTTTTTCCGATTGCAGGGATGGCGACTTTATAAATCAAAATGGCTTCTCCCGGATTGACCATCGGATAAACCTTGCCCTGAAAGAGCCGCTCGACAACCCCGGAGCAATATCGAACGGCGTACACGCTGTCTTTGGCCAGTTTGTAGGTTTGGCCGTTGTGTTTCACAATCACCCGGTTTCGCTTGAACAATGGGTCGGCATTGATTTTGTGCGATTGGCTGTCGCAACGGATGGCGAAATCCAGCTTGCCGTTCAGGAAATCTTTTGCGGTTCGGAATATACCGCTGCTATCGGCCTGGGCGCAGACACTTGCCGTAAAACACAGGACAGTGAGCGGCAGCAGAAGGAGATATTTCATAACAAGTCAGGTTTTGAGAATGAGTTGAATACCAAAAATTTACCTACGGCTAATTGGCATTTATCCCGAGTGACTGTTTTTCAGTTCCAGGGCTTTTTTTGTGTCATTCAGCATATTATTCAGGCACCAGTTGCAATATATTCCTCCAAAAAGAAAGGATAACAACCTGTAAAACCAGCCCTTCGGCGACTCGTAATCAATGAATATCGTAACGACGGCCCCGTTTTCGGAAGGAGTAATTTCAAACCCCATGCGGTACCAACTCATTATGATGATTTGAGCCGCTCCGATTGTTTCCCATTCTTTCCGTTGGGGTGGTTCCCACTTCCTTACTACTTCCCTGAAATCAATGGCCATGCCCAGCATCTTTCCGTGCCACCGGTACGTCGCGCCGATGCCGGGTGGGTTGGGAGAAATTTGCTCCAAAGCCAATTTGCTTCCCATCATCATTATGGAGTTTTCGCCCATGTGCATCCCCGTTTTTGAAAAGTCATCCATTTGAGCGAAGACTTTTTCGGGTGCAGCCTGAATGGCGGCAGTTTTATACTTCGATTTCATGAGAATAATCTTTTAGTTGAAAAAATTTGCACCCTTGCAACACCGGCAGATAGACGCTGACTACTGCCATCGCCGTGAGCAAAAGCATGGATACGCGTATATGCCTGTTCAAAAGGTTCAACAGGGCAAAACCCGGGAAAGCACTCACGAGAGATTTGGAAAGAAGGTCAGATGCCAACAGCAATACCTGCAAAGCCCTGCTTCATCATACAAGGGACTCCGTCAGAGTAAGCCGGCTTGTGGCCATAGGAGAGAATGTCATCTAATTCCTCAGAACGAGATAAAGGAGAAAAAGGGGAACGTTTGAGCAACTTCGCCAATAGGAAAGAAATGGTTTGGGCGAAGATTCAGCGGAAGAGTCAGGAAATAAGTAAAGGACGATCGCGGGTGCAGCTGTGGCCAGAAACTCTGGCAACACGGTCTGCCCCAGCGCTGCTAAATCCGGCTTATAACTATCGTCTGTCTTCGAAACAAGCACCTTGTGCTCGCAACACCCGGATTTTTCAGATTTTTCACCGCAAGGGCACGGGTTCTTCCGCGGGTTGTACAAATCCACCGAAGTCAGTTTTCCGCAGCAGTAATGGTAGTGAACCGTCACCCCCGACATTGCGAGCAGGTAATATGCGGAAAACAATATGATGGATAAGCGTTTCATAATTTCATACAAAAATACCCCATCTCCGATAGCCGAAGAATGATTGGAGTCAACGCAAGAGCTGACGCTCATCAATGTTTCGAGCCAAGGTTGGAGCATACGACACCTGTATTTTGCCAACGACAATGGTTAACATGGGGAAGCAGTATTCAGGGTTCCTGTTTGACTTTTTGTTCCAATTTGTCAGAAAGTGGCGACATCGGATTTTGCAAATACGGCCCGATTTTCTGCCAATCTTTCAATTGCTCCTCCATCGTCCGGTTCGCCAATCCCAAACCGCCACAGTGCGACATGGCAAACAATATCCGTTTGCCGGGCAAATGAAACGGCGGGCATTTCAGCAATCCGTTCATGGACTCGTAGGGCAGGGAAGGGAAAATAAGCCGGAGCGCCTTGAAAGCGCTGATACCAACCGTGACAATGAGCCGGGGTTGGATGATTTCAATCAACGGCGCGGTAAAATGCACAGAACTGTGCCGCAGCCAATCGTGCTTCAATTCTGCCGACATCCCGCCTGATTTGATGCCCAGTACAGCGTTGGTAAAGAACAAGGGTTGTGCCACAGGCGCCGAAGGCGGGCCGGGGTCGAGGCCGATGTTGCTCAGCAGTTTGCGCAGACCCCGGTTGGTCGGATTATCGTCCGTGTCGCGCCCCTGGTTTCTGACGAAATAATTGTCGTCGCCCCAATCCTGTCCGATTACCAGCAGTTCGGCATCCAGATTTCCCTGCCAAAGCGACCAGGGGCCGAGCTGCTCGCAGTCGAATTGCCCGCCGGCGATTTGCGAAGGGTTTTGCAGCCCTGCCGGAAACTCAGCGGCCTTTCGTTTTTGTACCAATTCGCTATATGCCTGCTGTTTGTCCATGATTATCAATGTTTTGTGCCGAAAACCGAGTAAATCCGCATGGTGCCGAACAGGGTATCTACTTTACGCGCTTCCTGCACCAGGGCAAATCCCGATTCATGGAAAATCTGTGGCAACCGCCCCTGCACGTTTTCGCGGGTGGTTTTGAATCCGTCGAGCAATTGCACGACGTAGAAAGCCAGCCGCATCCGCCGGTTGGAAGGTTTGCCCCAATCGGCTACATGCAGACTGCCGGAGGGTTTCAGCACACGTCGCAATTCGCGCAGGCTTCGGCGTTTTTGTGCCGGAGCCAGGTGATGCAGCACCAAGCAAGTCACCACCCGGTCGAACGTGGCATCGGGGTAGGGGAGTATCTCGCCGTTGTACTGCGCCAACTCCAAATAAACGCCCGCTTTTTCCATCTTTTGTTGCGCTATCGCCAGCGCCTCCGGGTCCACATCCACCCCGACCACTTCGGGCATCGGGTGGCGTTGTTTGAGCCGGATAGCCAGTGAAGCCGTGCCCGTGCCAAAATCAAGAATCTGTTGGCCGCGACGAATGTCCGCGCTGTCAATCAGCGCATCGCGTACCCGGGCTTCGGGGAATACCCGTGCCATCAGCGCATCGTACCAGCGTGTGAGCCAGCGAAACCGCAGGGCCGGGACATAATTGGCAGTGATTGCAGTTTTCATTGGCAACATTTCTTTTTTGGAATGAACCATTTGAGTACTTTCAGAATATTGGACCACATAGCATTTGATGTTGAAAAGAAGGTTGTCAAAATCGGCGGACGCCTTTGCGGCAGTCCGCCTTCATGTTGAAAAACCTACTTTTTGAAAATGACGATTACAAAAAATCTATTGCAAACTCCGCCGCAGCAACTGTGCGTTCAGCGCCACGACGATGGTGCTGACAGACATCAATACCGCCCCAAATGCGGGCGAAATCATCAGTTTTGGATAAAACAGCCCTGCCGCGACTGGAATCGCAACGAGGTTGTATGCCGTCGCCCAAAACAGGTTCTGTATCATTTTCCGGTAGGTCGCTTTGCCAAAGCGCACGAGACGGAGGATGTCTTGCGGGTCGCTATTGACCAGAATGATGTCGGCGGTTTCGGCAGCCACGTCGGTGCCGGAGCCGACGGCGATGCCCACATCGGCTTGGGCGAGCGCGG